>JAOTXR010000084.1 GCA_029862285.1 Gammaproteobacteria bacterium | reverse complement strand
AACCGGCTTTGTGGTTCCGGCATGGATGCAATTGCCATGGCGGCGAGATGCATCAAGACGAGCGAAGCAGATCTGATTATCGCCGGCGGAGTCGAGTCGATGTCGCGGGCTCCGTTTGTGACAGCCAAGTCGGACACAGCATTCAGCCGCCGCACAGAAACCTACGACACGACGATAGGCTGGCGCTTCGTCAATCCGGTGCTGAAATCACAATACGGTGTCGATTCGATGCCGGAGACCGGTGAGAATGTTGCCGCTGAATTCGGTATAAGCCGTGCCGACCAGGACGCGTTTGCATTGCGCAGCCAGAAAAGAGCAGCGGCCGCACAGAAAAGGGGATTTTTTGCCAACGAAATCGTCCCCGTGGAAATCCCTCAACGCAAAGGCCCCGCACTGATTGTCGCAACGGACGAGCATCCGCGACCGGACACCACCCTGGAAAAACTGGCAAAACTGCGGACCCCGTTTCGCGATAACGGCACAGTAACTGCCGGCAATGCCTCCGGCGTAAACGATGGCGCCTGCGCGCTGATCGTCGCATCCGAAGCGGCAGCGAAGGCGCATGATCTGGAACCGATAGCCCGGGTTGTGGTAACCAGTGTTGCCGGGGTGGAGCCGCGCATCATGGGTATCGGTCCGGCACCTGCAAGCAGAAAAGCGCTTGCGCGCAGCGGACTGGGTCTCAATCAAATGGACACGATCGAACTAAACGAAGCCTTTGCCTCCCAGTCTCTCGCTGTCCTGCGTGAACTGGGGCTCGCCGACGATGCCGCACACGTTAATCCCAATGGCGGCGCGATTGCGCTGGGACACCCGTTGGGAATGTCCGGCGCCCGCCTGGTAACGACTGCCGCCTGTCATTTACGTGATACCGGCGGGCGTTATGGTCTTTGCACCATGTGTATTGGTGTCGGCCAGGGCATCGCAATGATCATCGAGAGGGTGTAGCCATGGATATCGCGCGTTATGCGAACACATTTTCGTCGCTGGTCTTCAACGATCTCGCCGATGGCATCCTGGAAATAGTGCTGAGTAAAGATCAGCGCCTGAATGCGGCCGATGCCGCAATGCATCGCCAACTCGCATACGTCTGGCGCGAGATCGATCTCGATGACGAGGTGTCCGCTGTACTGGTTCGAGGCGACGGCAAGGCCTTTTCGTCGGGTGGAGATTACGAGCTCATCGAGGCGATGATTGACGACGACCAGACGTTGGCCCGGGTATGGAAAGAAGCCCGCGACCTGGTATACAACATCGTCAATTGTTCCAAGCCGGTCGTATCGGCTATCCAGGGCCCGGCCGTCGGCGCAGGTCTGGCCGTCGCACTGCTCGCCGATGTTTCAGTCGCCGGGCGCAGTGCGAAAATCCTCGACGGTCATACCCGGCTCGGTGTGGCTGCCGGCGATCATGCCGTACTGATCTGGCCGTTGTTGTGTGGCATGGCAAAGGCAAAGTATTACCTGCTTACTAACGAGGCCCTCGACGGCACGGAGGCTGAACGCATCGGTCTGGTGTCGCTGTGTGTCGAGGATGCCGAATTGTACGATCGTGCACTGGGCGTTGCGCGCCAACTCGCCACCGCCAGCCCCAGCGCGATTCGCTGGACCAAGTACGCCCTCAATAACTGGCTGAGAAATGCCGGCCCTGCTTTCGATGCTTCACTGGCGCTGGAATTTATGGGTTTTCGGCAGCCCGACGTTCGCGAGGGCCTGAGCGCGGCGCGCGAGAAACGGTCGCCCGACTTCGACCCCGACTCGCCCCTGTAGCTCCCCGGCAGCTCTTTAGCCCGGCGCACCCGGCGGTGAATCTATCGCCGACCCGGTTTAGCTCAGCGGTGGCGTTTGCCAGTCATGCGGCAGGTCGCCCTGATCCATGATGATTTCCCGGTGCCCGCTCCAGGTACTGATGATAGCCTCGGGTGTCCCAATACCTGCCGCTCGCGGGTCCCCCGACGGTCCGAACCAGTGGTTCTGGGGCGCACCTGTCGTTCGCGCGCGCATACCGCAATATGTGGTTCCGTTGACGGTCGCGGACAGGATTCGGTTTTGAAATACCGGGTCCGCACTGACGACCGCAGCCGTCAGATGATGTGACATTCGTTCGAGTAAACCCAACAGCACCGGAATGTCATCGTCACCATAGGTGCTGATGATCTGGAACGGCCCAAAGAGCTCTGTCGTCAGAAGTTCAAAATCCTTCCCGCACACAGCAGACAATGGCACGCGAATCGCCGTGGGCTCATACGCGCCATAGCAAGCAGGTATGTCATGCCCGTCAATGGGCGACCCACCGAACAGCAGCTCCGCACCAGGCACACTTAGCGTCGCATCAATATGCTCTTTGATCTGGTCGTTGGTCCACGACAAAACCGGGCCAATGGACAGGTCGCCAAGACTGCGGCGCGCCGCCAGCGTCTTGAGTTTTGGAATTAGCTGGCTGGACCAATTATCATGCACAAAAAGTATGCTCTGCGCCGAGCATTTCTGTCCTGATGCATTGTATGCATCTTCGTCCGCCTGCCAGGCAACGTAATCCAGCCATCGTTCCTCGAAATCCGGGCCAATGATCTTCCAATCGAAACCCGCATCTTCGAGGCGAACGGCGCCATTTACTTTTCGTGCAATGATCTCTGCAATATCGCTCGAGCCCGTGAACTGAATCATGCGAACATGCTCTTTAAGGGCGTCGAGTACTTCTCCCATGCGTTCGCCACGACAATGAATAAGATCGATGTCGTTCGGCGACAGGCCACTGTGAATGAGAAGACGCAGGAATTGCTCAAATACAACGCTGACCTTTGAATCCACCTTGACCAATGGCCTGTTGCCCATGAACAGCGCGCCCAGTGCCTGCAGTGCCGGTATTTCCAACGGAAAGTTGAAGGGAGCGATGACCACGACGGGCCCGTATGGCCAGCGATATCCGCGCGACTCCTGCCCTGTCACATCACCGGGATTGGAAAAGCCGCGTCCGAGAAAGCGAACACCGTCGCCCGCAAAGTTCTCCAGAAATACCCGGGTGACAACCACCTCGTTAAGGCATTGCTGCCAGCTCTTGGGCATCACCCTTTGTATCAGTTTTGCGAAATAGGATTCGACGTCGTCGTTTGCCAGCAACGCCGCGGCCCGAGCGCAGACACGGCCAAGATGGGGGTAACGATCTGTATTTTTGAGGGGATTGTGCAGCCCTGTCTTGGGACAGCTCGCGAAGCTCCGTAAAAAAGGCGCCAGATCCCTCGTATCGGGCACATCAATGAAACGACTCCCGGAGATCGGATCTGGAATGTCAGCCCGAAGTTGCTGGTCAGCGAACCAGTTGCCACCGACCAGATTCATGACCTGACCGGGGGCGTCGCCGGTCATTCCATTGAAGGGATCAACAGTCGCGAAATTCGAAATCCGATCTGAATTCATAGGTCAAGGCAGACGCTAAGAAAAATGGAGCCCGGGCTAAAGTACGTGGCAACAAGTGCGAAGGCAAGAGACCGACTCCACACACGGTAGCGTGGCCCACACGGGTTACGGCCATCGGGCCGTTTGGCGCGGCCCGGCCCACGGATACGGCTCCCATAGCTCAGCGCAAGATGCCTGCTGCCAAAGAAAACGGCCGCCCCAAGGCGGCCGTTTATGTTGCTATCGAAAGGACCCGCGTCTGTGGTCATGTATCGGGTTTCAGTCCTGGGCACCGATACAAGCACAACCTCTCCAGGTGGATCGGAAACAATTACACCGCAAACTCCTGCACTACACTGCGACCTGTATCACGTTTTTGCGGCCGAATGTGTCGAATCGCAAAATTTATGCGGCCAGCCAGACACCGGCAGTTGCCATAATAATGACTGCAGCATAAACACCCGCCATCAAGTCATCGAGTAGCACACCCCAGCCGTGCGGCAGCTGTTCCAGTCTTCGCATGGGCCAGGGTTTGGCAATATCGAACAACCGGAACAAAACCAGGGCCGCCACCAGCGCGATCAAGCGCTCATTCTCCGAATCGACCACCAACACCGCAGCAACTACCGGCAGACAGACTCCTGCCGTTTCATCGGCGACGACTTCGGCGGCGTCTTTTCGGCCAAAGCGGCTCTCTGCGTAAACGCCCCACGAAACACAAACAGCCGATGCGATCACTAACAACCCTGCCGTCGCAGCAGCAATTACATCGAAACCGTAGCCACGCCAGAGCATAAATGCCGCAGCGACAACCGGCGGCAGACTACCCCACGTGCCGGGCGCCGGGCGGAGGAATCCAAGACCGCCGACACTGAGTGCAAGTGTCGGAAAATTAAGCGGGTGCAGTGCGGCCCGCGCCGTATTCTTGTGATCAGCCATGGCTAGTACGACGGCGCCAATCGGACGCGGTCGCCAGCGCAAAGATAAACCCGCCAGCAGCACCGGCCAACGCCTGGACCACCAGGCCACTGACAGACCTGGCCGCCGCAACCGGAGTGATGTCGAGTGCAATCTTCAGACCTACGTGCACACAGATGACCGCAGTTGCCCCGGCCAGCACGAACAATGTCGTTCTCCAGCCAGATACCCAGCGATTGATCAGCGTCGTAACCAGGAATGCAATCAACAATGACAGCGCCAGCAGCGGAAGAAAGCTGCTGGCCATTCCCACGAGGTCGTGGCCTGTCGCAGTAAGACGGTGATCCAAAGTAACGACAATACCCATTTCTGCGAGACGCGCCATCACCGACTGAGTTGCGGCGGCCGCAGCCAGCACATAGGTCACCAGCAAGGCGAGCAAGAATACTGCTACTCTACGCATTATCTCTACGCATTATCTACTGATATCAGCATGGCCGGTCAGCGTGAACCCGGATTGACTAGGCTAGCAGGAGAAACCCGGTGACGCGACTACTCGTCAGTTTTCTTGTTTTTTGTCTTGCAGGTACTGCCGCGGCCCAGGATTACCGGCTGGAAACGGTGACGGATCAATTGTCCGCACCATGGTGCATTGCTTTCCTGCCGGATGGCGATTTTTTGGTAACCGAACTGGCCGGACAGCTCAAACGACTGGATTCCTCCGGCAAAATTGAGGCCACGGTCACCGGCGTGCCCGAGGTTCACCATGCCGGCCAGGGTGGTTTGTTCGATGTCGTCCTGCACCCGGCATTTGGCCAGAACAACCTGGTCTATCTGTCGTACGCCGATGGGCCGGCAAAGAAAAATGCGACTACGATTGCCCGCGCGCGATTGTCGGGCGACGCGCTGGTCGATCTCGAAGTCATCTACAGTGTAACGCCACGCAAAAATACGCCGGTACACTACGGCGGACGCATGTTGTTTTTGCCCGATGGCACGCTGTTGCTCACAACCGGCGACGGCTTCGACTTTCGAGAAGCGGCGCAGGACATCAGTAGCGGTCTGGGCAAGATCATTCGCATCAACGATGACGGTGCCCCCGCCGCCGGTAACCCATTCCCCAAGTCGCCCTATGTCTGGAGTTACGGTCATCGCAACGCGCAGGGTCTGACGATGAGTCGCTCCGGAACCGTCTACTTGCACGAACATGGCCCACGCGGCGGTGACGAACTCAATATCCTAAAACGCGGTGTCAACTACGGCTGGCCGGCTATTACCCACGGCGTCGACTACAGCGGCGCACTGGTGTCGCCGTTTACCGAGTGGGAAGGCATGGCGCAGCCGGAGCACTATTGGGTCCCTTCGATCGCGCCGTCGGGTCTCGCGATTTACGAAGGGACAGACTTCCCGCAATGGCATGGCGACCTGTTCATCGGCGCACTGGTTAGTCGCGAAGTGCGCCGGCTGGATATGAAGGACGGTCGCGTCATCGCCGACGAAGCCGTCTTTCCTGAAATCCGCACCCGTATTCGCGATGTGCGTACCGGCCCGGATAACACGCTTTATATTCTTACCGATGGCACGCCGGGCAAGCTGATCAAAGTCCTGCCTGCAGCCAGAGACTGAGCGATTAGCAAACCACCATTGCGTCCGCCGTTACCAAAACTCTTACTTGTGACGCTATTCGCGCTATCCGGATGCAGCGATGGCGGTCGATCACTGGAATACTTTGCAGGTGCGGCCATGGGTACGACCTGGTCCGTCCAGATCATCGATCTGCCGGCCGGAGTCACCCATGAATCCCTCAATCGGCAAATCGCCGACGAAATCGAAAAGACGAACCGCGCGATGTCCACTTATCGTGACGACTCCGATGTCGTACGCTTCAATCGGGCAATGACCATCGATTGGTTCCCTGTCGAGCGTTCGGTGACAGACGTTGTCGCTGAAGCACTAACCGTTAGCGAAAAGAGTGACGGGGCTTTCGATATCACCATAAACCCTGTTGTCGAACTCTGGGGTTTTGGCAGCACCGGGCCGCGAGACGACCGGCCTTCCACAACCGAGATCGACGCAATAAGGGCCCTCGTCGGGCACCGCTACCTCGAGATGCGGACTGATCCGCCAGCGTTGCGCAAGAAACTGGCGGCACTGTCCATCGATCTTTCCGCAATCGCCAAAGGCTACGCCGTCGATCAGGTAGCCGCGCTGCTGGATAACCATGGCAGCACCGACTATCTCATCGAGATTGGCGGCGAACTACGCGGCCGCGGTCACAACGATCGCGGTGACGCCTGGCGCATTGCCGTCGAGCGGCCTGACCCCGGCTTACGCGAAGTACAGGAACTGATAGAACTACGCGATAGCGCCCTGGCGACATCGGGTGACTACAGGAATTTCTTCGTACAGAACGGCCGTCGCTATTCGCATACCATCGATCCGCGAACCGCCGTACCAGTCGAACATAGCCTGGCCTCGGTTACGGTACTGGCGGATACTGCAATGCGCGCCGATGCGTTGGCAACCGCGCTGCTGGTGCTGGGACCAAAGGCCGGCGCCGAGCTGGCAATACGCGAAAATCTCGCGGTCATGTTTATTGCTCGCACAAAAAATGGGTTCGACATCACCAACAGCCCGGCGATGCAATGTTATCTCGAGCACACCGCCTGCGAGTAATGGCTGCATGTGCGCGTCGGCGCCAGAAAACCGGACTCGCTCCCCATTGCGATTCCGGCACTTAGCTCCGGTGACGGGTTCCGAGTGGAAAACCGCGTCGTCCTCCTTTAGCATCTCCGATACACAAAACATCAAAAAGCAAGTCTTTTTTTGGGGGAAAACAAGATGAAACGCTTCGCAATCACGGCAGCTTTGCTGTCCGTCATGGTATTACCCGCTGCGAGCAACGCGACCAACATCATTGGCTTCGACCTGGTCGGTAGCGACAGTCACAACCTGATCAGCTACAGCAATGAAGTGACCGATGCGGGCGGTTACTCGAACCCGGGCGACGGTTTCGGGATTTATCAGCGTGGTGTCTCGCCGACGATTCCGTTTGCGTTGCTCGACGATTCGTTGTCCATTTTTCCAGGCGACACCCTCGGCATCATTGACGAGAACAACACCGGTCGCTTCTTTGGCGTCACCGATACCGTCAATAACGATCCCTTCGACGATACCGTCAGCGCGAGCTGGGTGTTCGACATCGGCGGCTTTAACAACTTGTCGGTATCGCTGGACATAGGTGCCATGGGTGATTTCGAGGACGCGGAAGGCTTCGGTGTGGAAGATTTCTTCGACCTGAGCTATTCGATCGACGGTGGCCCGCTGATGTCGCTGTTCCGCAGCTTCGTCGACGAGGACGGTTCGCATACCTACACTTTGTCCGACGGGGATACGTTCACATTGAACGATCCGATGACACTCGACGGCGTGATCCTGAGCAATATGCTGCAGACTTTCAGCGCGGATATCCTTGGGACCGGCTCGGAGTTGACGCTGACGCTAACCGCGCAGGGGGATAGCGGCAGCGAAGCCACCTTGGTGTTCCAGAACCTGATCGTTAGCGCTCCGGAACCGGCGATTCTGGGATTACTGACACTCGGTTTGCTGGGCCTGGGCGCGACGCGCCGACG
>JAOTXR010000439.1 GCA_029862285.1 Gammaproteobacteria bacterium | reverse complement strand
CGGTGAGCGACGACTTCAGGAGCGGCGGTGTGAATAACACGGTTTTCTTCCATGCCGCTGAAACGTATCACATTCGGTATCGGGAAACCCCACAGGGAGTGGGCGCCGGGAAGCCAGACGATTCGCCATTACTGACGATCTTACCGTCGACGCCTGATGTGTTCTGGACACTGACGATCGCCGTGCAGCCCCGAAGATCAGTCACGCCGCCAGTATCCGGCGGCTGTCCGGATTTCTCATAAAGCCAGCAAGTTATTTGAGCTGGAAAACTCCATCCAGACCAATACTTTATGATCGGTCCCTCGAGTGTGCCCGGCGGGCACACCGTCGGCGGTGGATCCGCAAAGTACAGATTCTTGTACTAAGCTTTGCAGTGTAGGTAACTTGAGGGCGATCGCCGTGCGTTATCGCAATCTCGTCTCGCCATCTGTATTGGCAGCACATTGTAACGAGTCGGACTGGGTGATCCTGGACTGCCGGTTCGATCTGGCCGACCCAAAAGCCGGTCAACGACAATGGAACCAGGCCCACATACCTGGCGCTGTTTATGCCGACCTGGAGCGTGACCTGTCTGCGCCGGCGAGCGCGGTCAGCGGGCGTCACCCGCTGCCGGACCCCTTGGATCTGGCCGAACGCCTGTCCAATTGGGGCATCGGACTCGACACGCAGGTCGTGGCGTATGATGGCAATAACGGTGCCATCGCGGCACGCGCCTGGTGGCTGCTGCGGTGGCTGGGACATGAGCATGCGGCCATCCTCGATGGCGGGATTACCGGCTGGCGACGCGCGGGACTGCCGCTGACCGATAAGGTGTCACAGCGTGTCGCGAAGCATTTTGAAGTGCAGCTGCACGACGAGATGGTTGTTGATGCCAATCAACTGACCGAGTGCCTCACCCGCGGTGACTGCGTCCTCGATGCCCGGACCGCTCAGCGTTTTCTTGGTGAAACCGAACCTATCGATGCCAAGGCCGGACATATTCCCGGGGCGCACAATTACCCCTTTGCAGCCAATCTGGACCGGCACGGCTGCTTCCTGCCTGCTGAGGAGTTGCGAGTGTATTTCGATTCTGCCATGCAATCGACGGCACCAAGCAATGTCATCTGCATGTGCGGCTCAGGCGTAACTGCCTGCCACAACCTGCTGGCCATGGATATCGCCGGAATGCACGGCGCCCGTCTGTACGCCGGCTCCTGGAGCGAGTGGTCAAGCGATGACCAACGCCCCGTCGCCACGGGACCTGACGCCACGTCCTGACCGCCAATCAACACACCTCGCTGGTGTGAACCGTTTCGATACCGATAGAATCACCGGTGCACGCAGAATGCGTAGCACCGCCAATTATGCGAATTTTGTGTATTACATCGATGCGCGCGAGCATCACCAATGTCAGACCCGAGGCCGAGTGGTTCATTGGTTTGCAGCGCGCTGGCGCGCAGATCACGCTCATGACAGAAGCAGATGCTCCGTATGCCACGTTGTCACGAGACGCCGGTATCAAAGTAATAGATTTTGAAACGCACGGAAAATTTGACCGGGCATTTTTGCGAATCGGCACGCAGCTGGGAAATACAGACCTCGTTTTCGCAATGAATAACAATGCCATCGCTAATGCCGTACTGGCGGTGCGTGGCAGCGATGTTCGTCTGGTGACCTATCGAGGCCAGACCGGAAACATCAGCCGCTGGAATCCGAGCTGTTATCTGACACACCTGAACCGGCATGTCGACAAGATAATTTGCGTCGCCGATGCCGTGCGTCGCTCAGTTGCGGCCGAACTTCGAGACCCGACCAAGGCGGTAACAATCTATAAAGGCCATGATCTGAATTGGTATGACGTAGAAGCTGCCGACCTTGCAACGATTGGTATTGACGACGACGCGCCGCGGGTTATCTGTGTTAGTAACTATCGCCCGCGCAAAGGAATTGAAATACTCATTGACAGTTTTGCGCACATCGACACGCGGGCCCATCTCCTGCTCGTTGGCAAGGGCATGGACAATGGCCACCTTGCGCGTCGCGCCGATACCCACATCGACGAGACCTGTTTCCATCCACTGGGCTATCAGGAAGATGCGCTGGCCTTAACCGCCGCCGCCGATATCGCTGTCTTGCCGGCGTTGCGGCGCGAA
>JAOTXR010000440.1 GCA_029862285.1 Gammaproteobacteria bacterium | reverse complement strand
GATGCGGATAAAGAAATCCTGCCGCAACAGTTTCTCAATGAAGCACGCCGGTGCGCGGGAGAGACTCCCGGCATCGAGTTGCTGGGGCCGGCGCCGGCACCGATGCCGCGTCGAGCCGGCCGCTACCGGGCGCAGTTACTCATTCAGGGCGCACGCCAGCCGTTGCAATCGTTTCTGAGCACCTGGAAACCGAATTTGGCGGCCCTGGAACACGCCCGGCGGGTGCGCTGGTCGCTGGACGTCGATCCGATGGAGTTGTTTTAAAGCGTTACGCCGCGCAGGTATCTGACCTGAGGTAGACTTTGCCCCGCCAATGAAAGAACACATCGCCAAACTGGTTCGCGATGCACTCGACGCGCTTGTCTCACAGGAGCTGCCCGCCGACGCAGCTCCTGAAACAATTATCGTTGAACGCACCCGCGATGCGAAACATGGCGATTTCGCATGCAACATCGCAATGGTAATGGCCAAAGCCGCGCGCTGTAATCCGCGCGAGCTGGCAGGCCGGCTCGTCGATGCACTGCCGGAATCCGAGTTTATTGCAAATACCGAAATTGCCGGGCCGGGCTTTATCAATTTCTATCTCAGCGCCGCAGCAAAGTACGCCGTGGTCCAGCGTATCCTGGAGCAGAAAACCGGGTTCGGGCGTAGCGAAACAGGTTCGGGCCAGCCCGTGCTGGTCGAGTTCATTTCCGCCAATCCCACCGGTCCATTGCATGTCGGCCATGGCCGGCATGCGGCCTACGGCGACAGCGTCGCCAACCTGTTGGCCGCGACCGGTCACGATGTGCACCGGGAGTACTATGTCAATGACGCCGGAAGGCAGATCGACATACTTACCGTCAGTCTCTGGTTACGTTATCTCGAGCAGGCCGGCGAACAGATTCAATTCCCGTCGAACGGTTATCGCGGCGACTACATGCTGGATATTGCCGGCATTCTCGCACAAGCACACGGGAACTCCCTGGTGCGTCCGGCTACCGAGATTTTTTCAGATATCCCGGCCGATGGTGAGGACGACAAAAAAGAAAGGCACATCGATGCACTGATAGCTCGCTCAAAGAAATTACTCGGTGATGACGATTACCGCATCGTCGCCGGTGTTGCGCTCGACTGGGTGCTCGATGACATTCGCGAGGACCTGGATGATTTTGGCGTGCATCCCGACAACTGGTTCTCCGAGCGCCAACTCGTGGAACAGGGAACGGTCGAACATGCACTGGAAAAATTGCGCGAGCGCGGAGAATTGTACGAAGAAGAGGGTGCCACATGGTTTCGCGCCAGTGCCTACGGCGATGAAAAGGATCGTGTCGTCATACGTGAAAACGGTCAGCGGACTTACATCGCCTCCGACATCGCCTATCACCTGAACAAGCGTGAACGCGGCAAAGATCTGCTCCTCGATGTGCTGGGCGCCGATCATCACGGCTATGTCGCGCGGGTTCGGGCTGGTCTCGTAGCCTTGGACCAACCAGCCGATTCTCTCGAGGTCCGTCTGGTTCAGTTTGTCTCGTTGTATCGTGGTGGCGAGAAGGTGCAAATGTCGACCCGGTCCGGGCAGTTCATCACACTGCGAGAGTTACGCGCGGAAGTTGGCAATGATGCCGCGCGTCTGTTCTATGTGATGCGCTCGAATGACCAACATCTGAATTTCGACCTGGATCTTGCGAAATCCAAATCGGAAGACAACCCCGTTTACTATATTCAATACGCCAATGCACGTGTTTGCAGTGTATTCCGGACCCTGTCGGAACGCGGTCTCGAATGGGACCCGGCACAGGGATGCGACAACCTGGACCGCTTGCAGAATAAACAGGAAACCGAGTTGATCGCCGAACTCGACCGCTACCCGGATGTGGTCGAATTAGCTGCCGCTAATCGCGCACCGCATCATCTCGTACATTATCTGCGTTCGCTTGCGCATCTGTTTCATACCAATTACAACGCCGCACGAATTATCCTCGATGACGATGCACCGCTTCGAAATGCCCGGCTGGTCCTCGCCGCTGCCACACAGCAAGTTGTCCGCAATGGCCTTGACCTGCTCGGGGTCTCTGCCCCGGAAACCATGTAGCCATGCCACGCGACTACAAGCACCGCAAGCTAAAGAAAAAGGACAGCGCACCGAACTG
>JAOTXR010000438.1 GCA_029862285.1 Gammaproteobacteria bacterium | reverse complement strand
GCTGAAGAAGAGCTGGATAATGCTCAGCTGATTGCAGAGAGTTATCGCGGTATTCGTCCGGCACCCGGCTATCCGGCGTGTCCGGACCACACCGAGAAGGGCGCATTGTGGGAATTACTGGGTGTGGAACAACATGCCGGAATTACGCTGACTGAGTCGTACGCCATGTTGCCAACCTCAGCAGTCAGTGGCTGGTATTTTTCTCACCCTGAATCCAAGTATTTGCTTGTGGGTAAGATCGGGCGCGATCAGGTCGTCGATTACGCGGCCCGCAAAGGACTGAGTATTGCCGTGGCGGAACGCTGGCTGGGCCCGCTGCTGGGTTACGAATCAGGAATTGCGGCCGCATAGCAGCAGCAACCCGGTTTTATCGCGCGGTTTTCCGGATCGGCTGCGCCGAAACTACGTTCCTGCTCCCTATCGGTTATTATCCTTATCTCCTTTGACGCGAACCGAACGCTCTTTTTATGGAACTTGATTTCAACAAAGAAAAGCAACGGATTGCCGAGTTGTCGGACGCCGAGCTGCTGGCAAGAATCAGGGATCCTGCGATCAGCTCGACCGATCGCATGCTGGTGGAGGCAGAGATATCACGCCGCGGCGTCGACCGCCGGCGGGTCACCGCTCTGGGCCCGCCTGCGGCACCAAAGCGTTCCAAACGCGGATCGAATCTTTTTTCGCTCGTTATAGTCGTAGGCGTCGTTGTGTCTATTTTGGCGGGAATACTCGAGGACATGGGCATCGACGTCGTCGAATGGCTGCGCGAATTCTTCTTTGGCGAAGACGGCTAGCCCGGAGCGGTCAAGAACGCCGAAGCGCTGCCCCATACAGAGGAGATCAGGGGGCTTCGCAGTTCAGGCTGGTAATTATCTGCAGCTCGCCGTGCTGCTGAGGCGGCGGCACGGCCGAGCTGTCGCAGGACTGGGTGGCGCTGGGTCCCGGGGCCGACAAGAACATCCCGGCCATCAGGCCCAGATCGATGAAATCGACAGCGCCATCGCCATTGAAGTCAGCGTTCTCATCGGTGGCG
Organism: Gammaproteobacteria bacterium; assembly: GCA_029862285.1. Taxonomy (GTDB): domain Bacteria; phylum Pseudomonadota; class Gammaproteobacteria; order Steroidobacterales; family JABDKV01; genus JABDJB01. The sequence continues at coordinate 1,103 of JAOTXR010000438.1, read as the reverse complement.
CCAAAGACGATACGCATGATTCCCAGATCATGGAAATCGATCATGCAATCGTTGTTCAGGTCGGCATCGCACATATTGCCGAAACCGTCAGCATCCGTATCGCGCTGAGACGGTCCGGTTTCTGCGACTGTTTCCGGACCGTTTTGAGTAGCGAGACAGTTGTCGAGAGTGTCTGAAACACCGTCTGCGTCCGTATCCAGCGCGTAGAGTTCAGCGCTGTAGGCTGACCCACCATCGGTTCCGGCCGTGTCGTTTCCAGGCGCACCGGTCGAGACCGCGTCATTCGAAACCGCGACAGTCACACCGAACTGATCAAGTGTGCTGCTGTCCGTTGAAATCACTTTTGCGACAAATCCCCATTGGTTGGGCCCGCCCGTATTTCGCTCGTAGACGAATATGGCCCCGGCGTTTTCGGCCGCCTCGTCATCGAACGGTGCACCGATCACCAGCAGGTCGTCTTTTATTGCGATCGCCTGTCCGAATTCAGAGTTGATTGCACCGCAAGGCGTTGTGAGCATCGCAGTTTCGGCCCAGTCGAAGGTATCGGGGATACGCTCGAAAACAAATACGCGATCTACATCGGAGCCAAACGCACCAACAGCGATGGTGTTGCCGCTGATCGCCACAGAGGCACCGAAACGATCGCCCGGTTCACCGGTGCTGCCGGCCAGCACTTCAGTTTCATTCCAGCCAAACACAGACGATGTAAAAACGTATGCCGCCCCGGCCGGGCCGGATCCAAACAAGTCGCCGGGCGCGCCGGCAACTATGACCGGGCCCTCGATCGCCACATCCTCGCCAAAGTAGGCATTGGTACCGGCGTTACGGGAAGTGAGCTTTCGCGATTCAATCCAGAGTTCCGCTTCCGCAGGGCTGCGAACGTAAACGTAGGCGGACCCGGAGAATGGGCCTGATCCATCTGTGAATCGCGCACCTACCACCGCAGTGTCACCCGAAATCGCGACTGCGCGACCAAAATCATCGCCAAGCTGGCCGTCGCTTGCGGTCAGTTTTACGATCTCACCCCAATTGTCGGGCCCGCCGGTGTTGCGCCGAAACAGGTACGCCGACCCGGTATTTGTATCCTGTCGCGGTTGGCCGGT
>JAOTXR010000083.1 GCA_029862285.1 Gammaproteobacteria bacterium | reverse complement strand
TTATTTACTACAGGACGGGGCGTTGGCCTGGGCCGGTCTGCCGGATGTAGATCTGAGTTTTCTCGGGCTGGTTACTTATATCGGTGTCATCGCGGCGATGGTGCAGATACTGGAAATGACCCTCGATCGCTACTTTCCCGCGCTGTTCTACGCGTTGGGCATTTTCTTGCCGTTGATCACGGTCAACTGTGCAATCCTCGGTGGCTCGCTGTTCATGGTGGAGCGCAGTTACACGATGTCCGAAAGCGTCGTCTACGCGGCGGGCAGCAGTTTTGGCTGGGCCCTGGCGGTAGTCGCTCTCGCCGGTATCCGGGAAAAACTCAAGTACAGCGATGTACCGGCCGGATTACAGGGCCTGGGAATAACTTTCATCATTGTGGGCCTGATGTCCCTGGGTTTCATGGGTTTCTCGGGTATTCAGCTGTGAGGCGGAGTTCTTAGTTGAACGGTTTTGCAGAAATCGTACTGGGTGTGGCGTTGTTCTCGGGCATTGTCGTGGCGTTGTCGGTGCTGATTCTGCTGGCACGTTCCCGGCTGGTGCCGAGCGGCAAGGTCGAAATCCTGATCAATGACGAACGCAACATCGATGTAGCTGTGGGCGACAAATTGTTGGGCACGCTGTCGGCAGCGGGGCTGTACCTGCCCTCCGGCTGTGGCGGCAAGGGTACCTGCGGGCAGTGCCGGGTTCAGGTCGGCATGGGCGGTGGCGGCATACTGCCTACGGAAACCGCCCTGCTCAGTAATCGTGAAATAGCCGCCGACTATCGACTTGCCTGTCAGGTGACCGTGCGCGAGAACCTGAAAGTGCGGGTTCCTGACGATGTCTTTGGCGTACGCAAATGGGATTGCCGGGTCAGGTCCAATCGCAACGTCGCCACCTACATCAAGGAACTGGTATTGGAATTGCCTGACGGCGAGGAAATGGACTTTCGTGCCGGTGGCTACATTCAGATCCACTGCCCGCCGTATCGCGCGAAGTTTACCGAATTTGAGATCGATGAGCGGTTTCGCGATGAATGGGATCGTTACCAGCTGTGGCGCTACGAGGCCGGTACCGACACGCCCACGACACGGGCCTATTCAATGGCCAATTACCCGGACGAGAAGGGCATGTTGATGCTCAATGTGCGCATTGCAACACCGCCATCAGGTGCGTCAGACAGTATTCCACCGGGAATAATGTCGTCGTATATTTTTAATCTTAAACCGGGCGATAAAGTCGAGGTATCGGGCCCCTATGGCGAGTTCTTCGCGCGAGATACCGATAAAGAAATGGTCTACATTGGTGGTGGCGCCGGCATGGCACCGATGCGCTCGCATATCTTTGATTTGCTAAAGCGCCTGCACAGCAAGCGGAGGATTTCGTTCTGGTATGGCGCACGAAGCGCTCAGGAGTTGTTCTACGTTGACGATTTCGACCAACTGGCAGCGGCAAATCACAATTTCCAATGGCACGTTGCGTTGTCTGAGCCGCGGGATGAAGACAACTGGCAGGGACCTCAGGGGTTTATTCACGATGTCTTATACAAGCAGCACCTGGCGGACCATCCGGCACCGGAAGACTGTGAATACTACCTCTGCGGCCCGCCGTTGATGATCGCGGCGGTAACCAAAGTTCTGGATGATCTTGGCGTGGAACGCGAGAACATTCTGTTCGACGATTTCGGAGGTTAGCCAGAAACCAGATGCAGATTTTCTTGTTCACTTTTACGGCTTTCCTGTTGGCGATGGCGGGGCTGGGCGCGGGAATATTCCTGGGTCGTGGTGCGCCGCGCGGGTCCTGTGGCGGGCTCAATCTTCCGGATGGCACCAGGATTGATTGCGGTGCCTGTCCGAAGCATCGCCAATGCAAGCGGCAGGAACACACCTGCGACCATGAGACCGGAGATAGTCCGGCCGGAGCACAGTCATGACAGATACAAAACTCACGGCGCGCGAATTCATGATCAAGTCAGTCACGACCTTTTCACCGGATGCCCAGGTCATGGATGCTATACACGAGCTGGTAGACCGGCAAATATCCGGCGCACCGGTTGTTGACAGCCAGGGAAACCTGGTAGGGATTCTGACCGAACGCGATTGTCTGGCCACTGTGCTTACGGCCGGTTATCACGGCGAAGCAGCAGGGCCTGTTTCCGAATACATGAGCCGCGATGCCATCACGGTCGAAGCCGATGCGAGTCTCATGGATATCGCGGAACGTTTTGCCCAGACGCCTTTCCGCCGCTTTCCGGTAATGCACGACAACCGTTTGGTTGGGCTAATCAGCCGCCGCGATGTGCTTCGCGCGGTGCTGAATATTGGGGGTTAGACGCCAGCTCAATCGGCGTCGCTGGTTGATCCGTTGGCCAGTGAATACCGGAAAGACAGGATGAAGACGCCGCCAGTGTAATTTGGCGTTTCGGCACCCAGCGCGAGCACCGACGGCAGGCTGTCGGGCGCCAGGCCGTCGAGCATCCAGTCGCGAGTGCTCAGCCGTTCGTAGTAATAACCCGCCCTGACCGTATAGCGGTCGTTGGGCCGGAAATCAGCATAAAGCCGGGCGCTGTGCAGACGCGAGCTCAAGTCGGGGAAGCTATCGATGGAAGCACCGGTACGGCTTAACGCGATGCGGCCGGTGGAATCGCTGAACAGGTATTCCAGTCCCAGGTCAACTTTGTCGTTGATTTGCGGCAGCCGCAGACCGAGGCTGAATGTGTCGATTTCGTCTTCGATCGCCGCCGTCCAGTCGACCCCGGGAAGGGTGGCACTGCCTGTCTGTACGGATTCGATGAGTTCGCGACCATAAAAGAGCGCCAGCGACGCGTTATCTGACAAGCGCACGCTGGCGTCCAGATTCACGCGCTCAGAATCAGACCCCAACAGCCCCAGCCGAGTGGAACCGTAATCGTCTTCCGAACTCTCTACGCTGAGCCCCAGATCCACCCGGTCGGAGGGCGATGCTGTGACGGACGCCTGGACGAAATCGCGATCGCGATCCGCCATGTTGTATTTACGCAGTAGAGGATTCTGCCCGGTAACCGGGTCGCCCGGCATCAGGTAGCCAGAACCCTCACGTTCGTCGCGACCAAACTTGACCGAGACGGAAGACAGATTCTTGTCCTGGCGCAGTGTGGCGCCAAACCACCCACTGTGTTCGTCCGTCGTTCGCACTTCCTGAAAATCCCGCTCAATCTCGCGATAACGATAGCCGCTACTGAGGGTCAGTTTTTGATCGACTCTGTAATCGCCTCTCAGCCGCGCACGAGTACGTTGGAAACTGTAGGGTACGTTGGTCCGGGTTCCCGTGGCGAATGAATCAGACTCGACTATCGCGTAGTCGTTGCGGGGCGTGCGATTGTCACGATCGTCGTAATCAAAATTGGCCCGCACACGCAGTTTTTTGTTCAGGCGGGAACTCACGCTCAGATTGAAAGTGCGCGTCTCTACTTTGCCGTTCAGTGCGCTCGCCGGTAACGCTGTTCCCGCCAGCATGGAATTAATGGTATAGGGTACAAAGGGATCGTCCTGCTCCAGCTCGCCGATCGCCAGCATGCCGGACACGCGAGTTGCCGGCGCTAACAGCACGGCACCGGAGAGACTCAACTGGTGCGCCTGGTTGTCTGGCGGCAAGGCTGCCCGGCCGCGTGTAGCACTGGGCGCCAGCGGGTTGAACGGATTGTCCCATACCAGCGCGTGCGCCTTGCTGTTGAATGTTGACGCATTGTAGTTGAGCCGGGCCTGTCCACGTTCACCGGTGTAAATTATCGACGCATCGACTTCATCTGTTGCGTAGTCGATCGGTTCAGGCAGCAGCACAACCTGCGACAAGAAGTTGCCGCCGTGAATTCCCCGCCCGTCACGATCTTCGTGACGATAGTCGATTTGATATTCGAGGTGACTTGATTGCACCAGTGCCAGACTCAGTCCCAGTGTTTCACGCTCGTGACCGATCGAAACCGGGGCGAGGCTGTTGGACAGTTGGGTCAACGAGCTCGTCGAGCTGCCGGTGATCCACGTCGTCGGCAGCGTTAGCGTGTCAAATCCTGAAAACGGAGTTTGCGATTGACCGTAGAGTTGTCGTGGCAGTTTTTCATAGGTCAGCGCCATGTTGTAGCGCCCCTGGCGTCCACCCTCGAGTGACAGAGATCGCGAGTCCAGGCCCAGGTCACGTCCTAATGCCTTCCAGTAACGCCCCTCGTCGCCAAAGTAGTGCAAGTCGAATTCGCCCAGGAATATGGCGCCTTCGTCATCGAAGCCGCGGTAGTCGCCAAAACGATAGCTGTCGTCTGTCACATAGCCGGCACCGGCATCGAGGTCAAAATACAGGCCGCTGGGAAACGCACAAAACCCGCATTCCCAATCCGAGGTGTCCGGTGCGGTTTGCGCCGCCACGATCAGTGGCAACCCGAGCAACCCAAGAACTACTTGTCTTGCGTTCATCGGGTTTTCCTCGCACCCGACGGGTGATTTGAACCATGCACCTGGCTGTGACAGTTAGCACAGCTCTGGCCGCCCAGGAATGGTGACCCGCCTTGTGTGGGCAGTCCGGAAGAACCGTGCGCAACGCTCGGGTGCCCGCGCTGTGAGTGACACTGCTGGCACAATAACGGTGCGCGTCGCTTCAGCAGCGCAGGATGATTTGAACCATGGCTGGCGTGACACAAGGAGCAATCTTCTGCCACCGGGGCGTGTTCCCACAGGAACGGACCGCGTTTCTCCGTGTGACACTCATAGCATGTGTCGTTCAGGTTATTGCCTCGCAGATCGTTCTCTGCGATGGAGCCATGCGGATCATGACAGTCGCCGCAGGCCATCTTGCCGAAACGCAGCGGATGTGAAGAAAACTTCAGACTGTCTGCCCTCTGTGAGCGGTGACAGTCAAAACACACCTGTGGTTGTGTTGCAGTCACCAGCACCGGATCCTTTGCGACATGCACCGAATGGCAATCTGCGCAGGACAGTTCCGCGCTGGCATGTGTGCCACCGTGCCAGCCGGTACCGAGCTGGCCCTTGTGACAGCCTTCGCAGATAGTGTTTTGCTCCGGCACCGGTGTCTCTTCGTCGCTGCCGAATTCGATCATCGGCGGTCGCTCTTGACCGCGTCTGACCCGGCCGGTGTGCTTGCCACCCGGTCCGTGACAACTCTCGCATTGCAGCTGGCCGAACGGGGTACGCTTGTCGGCTGCAAGACCGTGTGGTGTCCTGAAAATCTCGGTGACCGGGACTTCTGCGCCCTCATCGTGACATCGCAGACAGGTGTCGGCACCGTCACGGCTGTATGCGGCTTCGTCTGATTCGCCGCTGTCTTCGGCGGCGTAGGCAGGTAGACCCACGAGCAAAACCAAAGCGAGGGTCGAGAGATTTGCCCGGCCGGGCCAACTCACAAAGCCAGTCATTGCGCCACTATCTGATTACGATGCGTAGCAGGCACCGCCACGCTCTCTGGTGCGTCGGCCAGTATAGTTCCGGACCATAAGGAACAAGGTGTCCCTCTCATGTAGCTCCCCCTTTGAAGTTCCCCCGGAGATGAACTCAGCGCCTCATGAATACCCGAGTCTCGCCACAGCGTGCCATACGCATAAGTACGTAGGCAAGACGTCGTGAAGCTCCTGCTGCATTTTCAGCGAACCACAAGCGGTCGGGGTGGCGGTCCTTATAGCGTGGCAGATTTCGGCGACATCAGGTCCACTTCAGCGCCTGTTCACCGTGACTATGACGCTGACGAGACTACGATTACACGGGCCGGAGACTCCCGGCCGGTATCGGCAGCCTATTTTGTCCCTATCAGGCGAATGTTTATCAATTGCCTGAAGGGCGTTGCACTTGCGATTTTTCTTCTCGGTCCAGGTGGAAGCAGCTCAAGCATTCGCTCACAGACGACAACGGGCAAAACGGGAACAGTAAAATTTCTGCCTTTCAAGCTGATCGAGATCAGGGTTTTCGAAAAGCCAACTTGCTTGAATAGTTTACTTAGCTCGTGGACCGTATATTCCTTCAGGTGAAATCCGGTGGCGACGGTATCGAAGTGCAAGGAAATATCATGCGGGCCATTCAGCCGATTGGGCGTAATGCAAACATAGACGCCATCGGGAGCCAGCGCGTCAAAAATATTGCTAAGTTGTTCATATGCATCGTCCGGATGCAAGTGCTCCATCAGTTGATTGGAGAAAGCGATATCAATGCTTCCCTTGGGCACCGGTATGCTGCAGCCATCCGAGAGAATCAAGTTGAAATTACCAGGAACCACCGCAGTGTCGGTAATTGTCTTGCTCACGTCGACGGCAAACACTTTTTTTACGAAATCGGCAACGGCAAAGGAAAACGCGCAATCGCCTGGGCCAACTTCCAAATAAGAAACGTCCTTGTTCAAGAACTTCTTGAGCAGGCCCAAGTCATGTTGTATATCCTGCTGTCTTTGCTCGGGAGATATTTTTCGAGTCAGTTGCGGATGATGCGGAACAAGCCGGTAGAGTTCTTCGTAGAGCGAGGAGTACAAAGCGCTTCTTTCTGTCTTGTTTGCCTCTAGCAGTTTCGCCGCCAGACTTTTCTCGATTTCATAGTGTTCTCTGATCTGTTCATCCGTCTGTCCTGCCCTGGCGGGTAGTGCAGTCATGCTGATAATCCTCGCATAGAAGTATTGGCGCGTGGCGCAATCGCGCGCCACCGGCCTACGAGCCGGCTATTCTACTCTGGCGTACTATGGTGGTGTTAGATATCCGGGGGGCCGCCATGGGCGGTTCTTTGCCGTTTAAGCGTCAAATGCCCATTTGGCCGCCTTTCCGGCTTAGAAATGTGAAAATACCCGGCGGTCGGCGTATCGTAATCTATGCTTTCCTGTTAATTGCCGAAACCACGACGCAGATCACACAAGACGGCGCGATCAAAAATATTATTTCATCCATGATCCGACATTCCAGTGCCGACAACCCGTGGCAGCCCACCGGGTGGGAATCAAGCGATGCGTAGCTTGCTGCTGCTTTTTGTCATTATGATCGTTACACCCAGCGCTCTGGTGTTGCCCCACCTGGGCGTATTGCTGTGGACTTGGATTTCAATCATGAATCCGCATCGATTGTCATGGGGATTTGCCGACAATTTGCCCTTTGTTCTGATTATCGCATCTATAACTATTACGACTTGGTTGTTTTCGCGCGAGCCCAAGCTTCCACCGTCACGGGTCCTGATGTGGGCGGCCTTTGCATTTACCATTCAAGCGACGATCAGTTCGGTTGCTGCGCTACATCCGGAACATAGCTGGCCGCTCTGGGAGAGTGTCATCAAGACGTTTGTCTTGTTTTTTGTCGCTGCCGCATTAATCAACAGTAAGGTCCGGATCCAGGCAATGCTGTGGATCATTGGAATCTCATTCGGATTCTTTGCAACCAATGGGGTCATGGCAACGTTGAGCAGTGGTGGTATGAATGTTCTTAGGGGACCGCCGCGCACCATGCTGTATGACAACAATGCATTGGCTTTATCGCTTGTTATGGCGCTTCCCGTTCTCAATTACCTGCGGATGAGCTCGGCAAATCAGCTGGTTCGAACGGTGCTGGTCGTGGTCATGATGTTCACGTTGGTGGCGATCCTTACGTCGTACTCTCGTGGTTCACTAATTGCCCTGGCAGCGGGTGGCCTGCTGTTTCTCAGGTCCGCCAAAGGTGGAGTCATTGTGCTCATCATGCTCGTGGCGCTGGGTTTAATGGTAGTCCAGGTCATGCCGGAGAGGTGGCATGAAAGGGTCTTCACAATTACTTCCGTCGAGTCGATTCAGGCGGACAGTTCCTTTTCCGGCCGGACAGACGCCTGGTACGTAAGTTGGAGGATGGCGAAGGACAGACCGCTGACCGGGGGCGGGTTCAGTGCCGTTGAACACCTGGGTACCTTCATCAAGTATCGCCCGGATGCCACCCGCGGCCGCGCCGCTCACAGCGTCTACTTCCAGGTGCTTGGAGATCACGGCTTCATTGGACTGGGCCTGTATCTGGCTATGCTCGCA
>JAOTXR010000149.1 GCA_029862285.1 Gammaproteobacteria bacterium | reverse complement strand
ACAGATCCCAGTTGGTTGAGGCGCACGCGCGCCAGCGCACCATCGCTTTCTCGAATCAACTCGCCAACCAGGCTCGTCGGTTCGCCCGGTAATGCCGTTGACTGCGTAACCGGCTGCGGGTGTGGTAATGCATGCCGCATGGGTGGTGGAACTTGCTGTGCACTCTTCGCTGCTCCCGATATAGGTGATACGACCGGCTGATTGGCCGGCGCAACGGGCTTTTCGCTGGCGGCAGCTGGACTTGCTGTTGCCGGCGCAGCGGGAAGTTTTGCGTCAGCTAACGCGGTGTTTACTGCCGCAACTGCCGCGCTCACTGACGGTGGCGATCCTGACAGTGACACTGGCGCCGACAGCGCTGGCGGCCTGGCTTGCCTGGGCGTGGACGCAGCCAGTTTCACCTGCAAATGCGCCAGCTGATCGCGAAACCGCAGCAGTGCCGCTTTCCAGTCCTGGGTTAACGACACCCTGGCGTTCGGCGTGCGCACCATTTCGGCCAGCCGGCTTTCCAGAAGAACTCCCGAATCCTGAACCGCGGTCTTGAGGCCCGGTCCCTGTGTCAGGCTTGTGGCACTGCGGATGACATTGACCAGACGCTCGACGGCAATTTTCAAATCCGGTGGTAACTTTAACTCGGGTCTGGACAAATCGACCGCGGCTGCCAGCACGCGGGTTTGCGGCAGCTGTCGTGGCAGCGATTGGCGAATCCCCGCGCGCACCGGGTCGGCTTCCGGGGCATCACCGACTGTTTGCAAGACTACAGTGCGCCCGGTCTCGGCTACCTGCAGACGCAACGTCTGACCGGCTTCCAGGGGCAAAGAAGTTTGTGCACTGACAACTCTTGCGCCGATCTGAAGTTGCACCCGGCCTTTGACGCTGTCGCTCAAAGCCACCGCTTCGAGAATAGTGCCAATCTGCCAGGCGTTACTGACAGCAGGCGTGCGGAGTATGGCGACCGCAGCTTTCTCGGTGCTGACAGGAACGGGCCACATGAAAGTTAGCAGCCGCGCCGCGTCAGCTGGAATTCTGCTGGTAGGCACTGGCGGCCTCACGACCGCGTCGGAGTTTTTTCATTTCTTCTGCGGCTTCGCCACGCGCGGTTTCTGCCATGGGCATGAGTTCACGATCAAATGCCATAACCTGTTCGGCTACTGTCTGCAATTCCTGTGCTTCTGCCGCGCTCGCGGGCGCGTCAGCAAAAACAGTCTCCAGCAAGAGATGCCGACGTGAAAGTAGCGTCCCTGCTACTTCCCAGTCAGCCTCCCGCACAGCGCTCTCAATTTTGGTGCACAGACGGACTATATCGTCCAGTTGTCCCCTGAGTGCGCTGCTGACACTACCCTGCATAGCTTGCCCTCGCTCAATCAGACGGCTGCCAGTTTGCGTTTGGAGTCCGCCGATTCGTCCACAGACTCTCCAGTCTCCGCCACCAGATTCTCCCTGCTCACTTTACGTGCCTCGGGGGGAATCTGCTCCCACGCATCCTTGATTTCGCGCAGCAGCCCGGACACTTCGTCGAGCCACTCCGCATTGTCCTTGATGTTTGCCTGCAGCAAACGCTGACCCATGTAGCGATACAGTTCGTCGAGATTTACGACGAGTTCGCCGCCAATCTCGTGATCGAGCGAGCCGCGCAAGCCATCGATAATGGAAATCGCGCGACTGACGTTCGCGCCTTTCTCCGCAATTTCGCCACGGCGCATATGGCCTTTGGCGACCGCGATGGCATCGAGCGCGCCATTCATGAGCAACAGGATGAGTTGGTGCGGATCAGACGCCGCCACTCCACCGTGTGCGCTGACCTGCTGATATTGGCTGAGATCTTTGGTCATCATTGTTTCCCTTCAATCCTGTTTGTTAATCATTTGCCACCGAGCAGTGCCGCCGGGCTCGGCAGATTCGCCAGTTGCGCGCCGAGAAAACCACTCGTGTTGTTCAGTTGCGAAATCAGCGAGTCCAGCGCCAGGAATTGCACTCGGTAACGCTCTTCGACGGCTACGAGGTGCCGGTCCAGGCTTTCGCGCTGATCGTTTATACGTTCGATGCTGGCATTGAGCCCGTCGGTGCGTACGTCCAGCAAGCCGTCGAATTTCAGGTATTCATCCAGCAACGAATCAAAGCGAACAGCAAAACCATCAATATTGTCTGCGAACAAAGCACCGACGTCGTTGAAGTTACCCGCCAGCACGTCATCGAGATTGACCACGGACTCCAGATTCAGATCGTTGGCGTCGATTTCGATCTTGCCTTCCAGCGAAATGCTCAGACCCAGGTCGCGCAATGTTGTCAGGTTGCCGGTTACTGTCCGGTTGAACTCGCGTGCCAGGCGATCGGTCAACGAGGACACGATGGAATTCCCCTGCAGCAATCCCGCCGTTTTCGTTTCCGGGTCGTAGCTGGTCAATTGGTTTGCTGTGCTGATCAATGAATTGTAGGCATCGACGAAATCCTCGACCAACGTGCGTGCCTGGTCGAGATCCAGACCGATCGACAATGTCGCCGCAGTCCCCGGATCGGCACTTTGCAATTCGATAGTCAGCCCTTCGATAGCCTCTTTTACGATGTTCGTTTCACTGAAGTGGCTAAAGGAGTCGATAAGGATCTCAGCGTCTGATGCAGCCTGAGTTTCGGTCAGGTTTGTAGTACCACCGACCGGATCGTAGATAAACGGGCTCAGACCGCCATCACCCCCCGAAACCGTGATCGTAATTTCGTTGTTCTTACCCGTCTCTGTTCCAGAAAGCACCAGGTGTGCGCCATCGTCGGCATTGACGATGTTGGCAGTTACTCCAGCATCGGCATCGTTTATGGCATTACGAATATGGGCGAGCGTGGCCTCGGAATCGATTATCTCCACTTCCACCGTATTTCCACCGGTCGTTATCGTCAATGTGCCGGTACCCACATAAGTCTCGGCATCGAGGAATGCACCGGAACTCAGTTTGTGAGACTGGGCCAGGCTGACTACTTCAATGGAATAGTCACCAGGCGCCACCTCGCTGTCGGCCGTAACTGTAAAAATCTCTTCGTCGCTGCTGCTGGCGATGCGACCGCCAAACTCACTCAGATCCTTCAGCGGTGCCAGTGCGGAACGAAAAGCATCGAGCGAAGAGCGAAACGTACCCAGACCCGATAGTTGAGCCTGGAATCCGGCTTCGCGACGCGACAGCCGATCGGCTGCAGGTTGCCCCTCGAAAGTGACGAGCTGGGTGATCAGCGATGAGATATCGAGACCCGAACCAATTCCGGGCGAAGTAACAGACGGCATAAACTACTTCCGGCTAAGGAAAAGGAGCCGGGCCATCAGGCCCGGCTGTCTACTAAGTTGATGTTGCCGCCCTGGGCGACCGATTTGGCAATCTGCAGCAGCTCCTCAGACGGAATCTGGCGAACGATCTGACCACTCTCACTATCGATAACGGTGATAATGGTACGACCGCTGTCTTCGTCTACCTTGAACTGCAGGTCACGCTGCATATCCGCAACGAAGTTCCGCACAGTATCTACTGCAGCCTGTAGTTCGGGCGCCTTTGTTTCGACAGGCTCGGGTGTTGTGCTCGCGGGCGGAGTTATCTGCTCCGCGACTTGTTGTCCACCAGCACGACTCACCGCGTCGCTCCGGCGTTCGCGCTCTACTGGAGCGCGTACCGGTTCACTGGCGACTAGTGCTATCTGGTTGGACATATAACGTCCTCCTGCTCTACACGCGGATCAGCCCGGGGTCACCCCCGGGCTATCCGATCTCCCTTTACTGCAGCAATCCCAGTACCGCCTGCGGTACTGCGTTTGCCTGCGCCAAAACGGCAATGCCGGCCTGCTGCAGAATCTGCGCCTTCGTCAGACGCGCGGTTTCTGCGGCAAAGTCGGCGTCGAGAATACGGCTGCGTGAAGCGGCCAGGTTCTCGGATACCGTTTGCAGATTGACGATGGTTGACTCGAAGCGATTCTGGATCGCACCGAGTGTGCTACGGAAGCTGCTGACCGAAGTCAGCGCCGCATCGACTCGCTGGATCACGTCGTTGGCTCCGGCAACCGTGTTGATGTTGACTGTTGCCAACGTCGTGGTATCGACAGTGATCGTCTGGCCGTCGGTAAAACCGATGAACGCGGAATCAGCACCGGACAGTGCGATGCTTTCGGACGCGCTCAGCGTCAGGGTGCCACGCTCCGTGCCAGTCTGTGCGCCCGCCGTCGTAAAGGCGGTGCCGCCCACGGTGCCGGTCAGACCTTCGCCTGCGCCAGCCGTCTCATCAACCTGAATGTTGCGGCCCTCGGCCGAAGTCAAGACCAGGTCGCCACTGACTCCGGATGCCCGAACACCGGTAACTGCCGCCTTCTGGTTGATCGCATTGACCACCGTAGCGAGGTTCAGCGGATCGTTACCCGGAGCACTCAGGTCGAAAGCATCGTAGATTTCCTCGCCATTAATGCTGAGCGAGTAGGTAGTACTGCCAGTCTCTGTCACGGCAACAAACGTCGAAGTCACGCTGCTGCTGGCCTGTACCGTCAAACCGGTCACGCCGGCCGCATCGATGGCGAATTTCTTCGCGTATGCACTGTCGGCAGCCTGGCCGATGGCCTCGGCACCGTCGACACTGGAACCGATGACGACGGCTTCGTTGTTGCCGACCTGAATCGAGAAACCGCCCTCGGTCAGGTCAGAACTGGTAACTGCATTACCTTCAAGCGTTGCGATCTGACCAATCTGGTTGATGCGCACACCGGAGTTGAGACTGACCTGGATGGTTTCGGCCACATTCGCCCCGACCTGGAACACGGCGTCGCCGAAGCTGCCGTCGAGTACCTTGCGGTTATTGAACGTGGTCTGAGACGAAATACGGTCGATTTCGGCCAGACGCTGCTGGACTTCGGCGTCCAGTGCCTGGCGGTCGGATGCGGAGTTCGTGGCGTTGGCCGACTGCACGGCCAGTTCACGAATTCGTTGCAGGTTATTGCTAACCTCGCCAAGTGCGCTTTCCGCCGTTTGGGCGAGAGAAATACCGTCATTGGCATTTCGTACTGCCTGGTTCAGGCCACGAATCTGCGTCGTGAACCTGTCGGAAATTGCAAGACCAGCGGCATCGTCCTTGGCGCTGTTAATTCGCAGGCCGGTCGATAGCCGCTGTAGTGCCTGAGCGAGAGTACTGTCCGATAAGGACAGATTCCGCTGGGCATTCAGTGACATCACATTGGTGTTGATGGTCAGAGCCATTTGCTCCCCTCCTGGTTGATAATCCCAAGCCGGCCTATGGCCTGCTGTTCGGAAAATTGAGCCCACGCTTTGCAGCGTGACCCCCTCAAGCCGCTGTATCGTCCGGAGAGAAACTTTCTTGAGAAACATCCATATTTAGTAATATCCAACCCGTTTTCCGGATTAAATTTCTCTAACCATAGAGTTATGTAATACAAACCGAGACTTATGTATTGCAAGTAACCACCGTTTTTGTTACTTATTACTTAATAAAAGTGATTTTGGACCAGAAGAATGGCCTCAACCGCAAGGTTTTGGCCCGGCCAATAATTAAAAAGCAGGGAACTCGGATGTTAACCCGGCATTTTTTCCAGGATATTTCTATGCGTAGACGTAGTTGCTTGAGTCTGGAGAATCGTCCGACTTCGAATACCCGCGTCCCACACGAGCATCCTGACATCGCATTTCTGGAGACAAAACTATGAAACTGTTCCCGGCAGCCAGACGAATTCTGAAAACATGGCTACTCAAGTTGTCGTTTGTGCTCGGGCCGGCTGCCTATGTATTTATGGCAGTTTTCTCCAGTGTCGCGACTCCAATGTACTCGAGCGCTGCATATGCGCGAGCCGATACAAATGTGGTCGCCAAAAATGCCGTGGTTCAACGCCCCGGAGAAGAATCCGGTATTGCGCCCAGTAACGGAAATTCCAATCTTGCCCAACATGCAGGCTTTGAAAAATGGCTGGCGATTTTTGATGCCAATGGTGCCCTGCTGGACAAG
>JAOTXR010000082.1 GCA_029862285.1 Gammaproteobacteria bacterium | reverse complement strand
GGCGAAAACGAATTCGCATCGTGCTCGAACCAGGCTGTTGCGGCAGCTCTATTGCGATATCCTGCCATCCCGTCGCCGGGCCATCGTAGCGTGCAACCTCGTTCCAGCCGGAATCATCGATGTTGGCTTCGACGATGCAATAGTCATAGTCGGCCTCGGTATCGCAGAGACTGGCAAATTCCAGGAGTAAACCGGATAACCCGGCGATGTCGAATTCCGCTGACGTCAATGCGCTGCTAATTTCGTCAGCGTAGTTGCTACCGGGAGAATCGGTCCAGGAATGGGTCGGCGAGTTGGCCGTCTCAGTCGTAATTGCCCAGGGCGCTTGTATGACCCAGGACTGCGGGCCGTTTTCGACATCGTCACTGAACACGTCACAGTAAGGATACAAAACAAAGTTCTGAATGGTTGTCTGTTCATCTATGGCAACAATGTCGCTGACCGTGGCTGATGCATAATCCGGCGAATCGGGTGTCGCTGTGATGTCGTAGTTGCCGCTGACCAGCAACAGCGAGTAACTGCCATCGCCAGCCGTATTGGTATCGAACGGCGCACCGGCACTGATGCCAGCCGCGAGCGGCTGACCGGTGTCGGCGGCAGTAACGTTACCGGCAACCGTGGGAGCCGTTGCGGGGTCGACTATGTAGAGGAATGCCGCACTCACCGGACCCCAGTTGCCGGACGTGTCCTGTGCACGCACAAACAAAGTGTGACGCCCCTGCGCCAGCCCCGTAGTATCCACCGTCGCGGTTACTGCTTCGGAATCGGCGTTGTAAGCACCATCGGATGCAGTCATCGGATTAGCGGTTGCCGCTGCTCCCGACCATGGCGGCAAGTCGATGTAATACTCCGCGGCCGCGATACTCTGAACCGGCTCGGCGCCGTTCGCGGAACTGAAGCGGGTGTCGTCGGCAATGGCATCAAGTGTGATCACAGTTGCCGGTGCTACCACGCCACTGGACAAATTAACCGCCAGCGCATCCGGGCCTGCCGGTGTCAGGAACGGCGTGCGGGAAACCTTGGCCGCATATAACAGCGATTGCAGGTTATCGGGCAGGACGGTGTTCTCGAATGAGCCGCAATCCTGAAAGAACGATGTGCCCAGTTCGTAAGTATAGGCTGCCACACCAAGTTCGCCATAGGCGAAATCGTCCGTCGTGCCGTCGGTCGGATACAAGCCGATGGCCTGTTCGGGATAATAGTCATTAAACCAGCTCATTTTCCGGCCGAACGTTTGCAACGCTGTACCATTAGGTGCGACCGTCGCTCCCCAACCCCATGGCCACAACATCAGTTGACCGGAACTGTGTATGTCCAGAAATACACCAGTAGCATCGGCGGGGGCCGCGGCAAGCAGATCATCGTCACGCTGGTCCGGAAATATCGAGCGCACGTAATCTTGAATCGCCTGTGTTTCCGGCTCCGACGCCGCAGAAACTCCACGATAGGTTTCGGAACACTGATTGCCGCTGGATCCGCCACAGCAACCCCACTGAAACGGGAAATTCCGGTTCAGGTCTACACCGCGATTGCTTGATGTGGCGCCACATACGTTTTGATTGGTGTTCTTGCGCCAGAATAAACCCGACTGCGCCTGCACCCGGCCATCCGGATTGGACTGCAGCGACAAGTGAATCTCGTGATCGTCCAGGAGCCAGGTCACATCCGGATCGGTGCCGTAGTTGTCTAGCAGATATTCGGCGAAACGAGTATTTAGTTCGGCCGTCGTGTATTCGCGCGCGTGTACGGCGCTCATTGCAAATAGTTTTGGTTTTGGCCCGGCTGTCGCACTGCTGCTCAGGATCAGCACGCGCAGGTCGTGCCCACCCAGCCCGTTTTGTTTTTCCCAGGAGTCGCCGACGTCGACCCAGCTGGCCAGATCCGGGAACGACTGCGCCAGCGCCGTGGCGTCAGCATAAGTCTCGCTAACGGTACGGTAGCAGGGAAATCCGTCGATACCGCGGGTCTGTCCGGGCAATCGCGAGTAAGTACGATTGTGTTGCTCGGTAAGACGGTCGTCGATTTCGACGTCAAACCCGGCTTTTAACAGGGCGTCGTAGTCAGCCTCTGTTGCCTCAATAGTAAGAAAGTTCTTGTTATAGTCGACACGCCACGGTTGCCGCTCCTGGGCTATCGCTGCAACCATCGCCGGATCGTCAAAAAAAGCATTTACGACAACGACGTTGTACTTGAAATCCGGCTTCTGCGCCGAAGCAGGCATCAAAGCCAACAGCGCCGCGACCAGGCAGCACAGATAAATATAGCGCGGCATCAGTGAGAATCCCTCGTCTTGCTCTTGTGATCCTGGGATTTGCAGCCGAAATCCCGGCTAACAGCTTAGGCGAGGCGGCAATTGGTGGCAAGGCGAGTGCTTGTCATAACCAGTATCGGGTGCCCGGAACACACCCTGATTTATGGCAGCGATATTCCCCTAGAACTGGGGAAAGAGGTCGTCCAGCTCGATTTCGTTGCCCTCGGTTTCACAGACCAGTCGTGCGCCCTTTTCGATACACATCTTCAGGCGTTGCCGCGCAACACCAATCGCGACCGTCAAGGCACTCCACGAGTCCGTTCCGAGACCGTCGCTGACCGCACCCAGACCGTCGAGCTCTAACGGACACGACCAGGTCTTGTCTGCCACCTTGAATGGCCGGCCAATAATCACTTGTATGGGCGTGCGTTCCCCATCGGGGGATTCTGCGACAATTGCTCTTTCGGCGACGACGATATCCATCTGAAACTCCAACCGGTAGAGACGGAAAGTTATCACCGGCACCGGACAGGTACCTTGATTCAGATCACAGCTGGATCGACCCGGATTATTGTCAAATAGTCCAGACCCTTACTCGCGGCCACGCATTGCCGACCAGATCCGCGCGCCGATGTACCAGACCAGACCCAGGCCAATCATCAACTTTGCCTGCGTTGGGTCCCGCCCGGTCGCCACCGCACTGTAATACCAGCCAGTTCCACCGATTGCCGCCACCATCCCCAGCAGCAGGTGGGTATTGGGTCCCGCACCGACCGGCTTGCGGTGCCGTGGCGCCGTAGCGGGATCGGCGTCGCAGTGTGGACAGCGTTTTTGCACGCTGGAATAGCGCTTGCGACAGGCATGGCAATTTACGACGGCCATTCGCAATGCTACCTGGCGGATTCAAGGGTACCGGTATCGAAGCGACAGGGGCCGATAATGCCACCGGTTTCTATCGTGTAGCGTTCGACGACCCGCATATCGCCTTCATCGAAACGCACCAATTGTTCACGGGCAACCGGTAGATGCGTTTCGGTGCCGTACCACAATATGACCTCGCCCGCAGGCGCGCCGCCAACGTCGATATCAAAACTGATTCCACGCACGCTTTCACCGGCAACACGTCGTGGCTTATCCAGACTTGCAAATGCGCCGGCCTGCACCCAGCCATCAATTCTGCCGTCCGTACCCTCGGGTGGTGCACCCTGTGCCAACGTTGCCAGGTTATGCAGGATTCCCATCCGGGTCAGGCCCAACAGCAGCCCGGCACGCAAATCAGACGGCATCGGTTGCTCAAAGTAGTCCGCCACACCGCCACGCATGCGACTACCGTTAGCGACCAACACCGGCTGCACATCGGCCCCGGCAAAATTTCCCCCGGCATGGATTGCCGCGAGGTTCGGTTTCTGCATGACCAGGTCGCCAACCAGGTTGGCAGTCAATCCGCCACGCGCCTCGATTTCGTAGTCGATGCGGAGGACTTCAGTTGCCAGCAGGCGTCTTTCGATTTCTATGAATACTTCTTCTGCCGCCTTATCGTCGACCGGGGCGTTGGCACAAGCACCGGAAAAGGCGATCAACGCTCCGACGACACAATAAGATCTCATTCTTCTTTGAAAATCAGCACGACCGGGCTGGCCGCCCCAAGCCGATATCCGCGGTACATACCTTCGGTGTTGAAAGGCAACGCGATATTGCCTTCACGATCGATTGAAATTACGCCGCCCTCACCGCCGACCGCAGCCAGTTTTTCCATGATCACATACTCCGCCGCCGCAACCAGCGACGTATCCTGATACGCCAACCGGGCACAGATATCGTGCGCCACCGCGTGACGAATAAAGTGCTCTCCGTGACCTGTTGCCGAGACGGCGCAGCTGTTGTTGTCTGCATAAGTACCGGCACCGATGATCGGCGAGTCGCCAACGCGCCCCCACCGTTTTGCCGTTGTGCCGCCGGTGGACGTTGCCGCGGCAAGATTACCGTTCTTATCCAGTGCCACCGCGCCAACCGTGCCGAACTTATTGCCGAGTTCCAGCGGATTGAGCATCGCACTTGGATCGGCGGCCTGTTTCGCCTTGTGCAGCTGCTGCAGACGAAAGTCGGTATCGAACCAACTGTTTTCGACCAGCTCCTCACCGACTTCCCGCGCAAACAACTCCGCGCCCTCGCCGACCAGCATCACGTGTGGTGAGTCCTCCATTACCCGGCGCGCAAGCCGGATTGGATTTCGTACGTTGCGCACAGACGCGACAGCGCCCGCGGAAAGATCGCGCCCATCCATCAGCGAGGCATCCAGTTCGTGGGTCGCTTCCCAGGTGTAGACCGCACCCTTGCCGGCATTAAACAGGGGTGAATCCTCCAGCACCGTCACCGCTGCAATTACCGCGCTCAGACTGTCGCCACCACCGGCAAGCAGGCGATGACCGGCATACAACGCATCGTTGAGCGTCTCACGAATCGCAGCTTCGGTTTCGGCAGGCAAATTTTCCCGCGTCAACGTCCCCGCGCCGCCGTGGATCGCCAGACCGTAAATCCCTTCAGCAGCCATACTCACCCCACTGGAAAGGGCCAACGCCAAGGCGGTCAGCCCTGCCCAGATTCCTCTCCCAATCAGCGTATTCATGCATTCAAATCCCCCCAGCAGGAGGGAGATTCTAACCCGGACGGGCGGCAGGGCCAGTGCCGGGCCGGGGCGTGCCAGTCGTTGACAGTGTCGATAGCCCCATTCATCTATAATATGCGGCCCGGCCTTTGGGGCCCAGCGGCCACCTGGACCGGATTTTCTGAAAATGTTGGGTTGATTCAATAACGATGTCGGACAATTGGCGACGAATCCTGGGCGCCACACTACTAATTGTGACTATGGGCTTTGCATCATGCTCGGCCTTGCTGCATGTGCGCTCGACTGACGCGCCGATCTATATCTCCACGGAGCGCTAGCGAAGTGCCGGAAGTCTACAAGCACAAAAAACACAAGGTGCGCTGGCCGGGTCGAGCGTATCTGTTGTACTTGCTGGCCATGCCACTGGTGCCGGCGTTGCTGATTGTGCTGGCCATAGGCGATCTGTCGAAATTGTTTGTCTTCGGCGGCGCCTTGGCCTCGTTCATTGCCGGCGCTCGATTCATGCGCAAGGGGCTCGTCGCTGAAGCGGCATTTCGCAAGCGCAAGGACGTTCGCTCCTCGCGGACTCCTCTAAAGACACTCGGCTCGATATTTACCGGCCTGGGTACATTCATTTGCAGTTGGCTGGCGGTCGGCCACAGCCTGCCCTTTGCTGCTGTGATTGCCATCCTGGCCTTCATCGGCTGCATACTCTTTTATGGCCGCGATCCGGCGCGGGGAAAACTTAAAAACATTGGCGGCCATGGCTACACCACCGAAGAGATCCTTGCCACGCTAAGAGAAGCAGAGAGCAAGATAATCGGCATTGAGTCCGCGCGTCGTGACATCCGCAACCTGGAACTAACCGGCCGCCTGAAGAGGATCGCCAATACGGCGCGCCAGATACTCAGCGCCATCGCGGACGATCCGGGTGATATCAGGCGGGCACGAAAATTTCTCAATGTCTACCTTGACGGCGCCAGGCGCGTTACCGAAGGCTATGCAAGGACTGATCGTCACGGGCAGGCCGACGAACTGGAAGACAATTTTCGCAACGTGTTGACGACTATCGAAGGCGTATTCGAGGAACAACACCAGAAGCTGCTCGAGCATGACAAACTCGATCTGGATGTGCAGATCGAAGTGTTGTCCACGCAGCTGAAAAAAGAAGGCGTAACCTGATCAACTCTCCCTGGAGCCAGCAAATGACTGATAACACAGATACAAGAACCACCGTGCAGACGGGCACCACCGTCGGTACAACGTCTGTCAACGTTCCCGAAATCAAGAACGAAATCGTTGCCTACTCGGAATCACAGGGAGAGGATCGCGCCAAAATGGAGGCGCTGATCGCAGAACTCGATCTGCGAGACAGTAATTCCATTATCTTTTTCGGCAGCAAGGCGCAGGAACAACTAACGACTGTTTCTGACAAAATGCTTCAAGGCGTCAAGAACAAAGACCTGGGCGCCGCCGGCGAGTCGCTTAGCGAAATGGTCACAACATTGCGTGGTTTCGATATCGATCCGCTGGAGAAACCCGGGTTCTTTGCCCGCCTGTTTGGCAAGGCCAAGCCGGTACTAAAATTTCTGCAGCGTTATGAAGGCGTGCGCCGACAGATCGACAAGATCAGCAATGATCTCGACGGCCACAAGACACTGTTGCTAACCGACATCACGATGCTCGACCGTCTTTACGACGCCAACCTGGACTATTTTCATCAGCTCGAGTTGTACATCGCTGCCGGCGAAGAGCGGCTGCATCGTCTCGACACTCAAGAGATTCCTGCGCTGGAACGCGAAACCCAGAGTACTGACGAAGTCATCAAGGCCCAGGAATTGCGTGATTTACGCAGCGCCCGGGACGATCTGGAGCGGCGTATCCATGACCTACGCCTGACCCGGCAGGTCACCATGCAGAGTTTGCCCGGCATCCGGCTGGTACAGGAAAACGACAAGGGCCTGGTTACCAAGATCAACTCTGTCATGGCCAACACCATTCCGTTGTGGCGCCAGCAGCTGGCGACGGCGGTGACGATTTATCGCTCCGGCCAGGCCGCCGAGAGTGTGAAAGCCGCGACGGATCTGACCAACGAGTTACTGGAATCGACCTCCGAAGCGCTCAAGACGGCCAATGCGGAGACCCGCCGGCAACTCGAGCGTGGCGTCGTCGATGTGGAATCGGTTAAGAAAGCCAATCAGAACCTGATTGATACTATCGAAGAAAGCCTGCAGATTGCCGATGAAGGCAAGCGTGCCCGCGCAGAGGCAGTCACGGCGTTGCAGGAAATGGAAACACAGTTACGTGAAACCCTGGCGTCCGCCTCTGCGCGCGCCAGCGGAAGGACGGGGAGCTAGCATGGCATTCTGGGATAAATTACTGGGCGAATTCGTCGACGTCATCGAATGGACGGATCCAACAAGCGACACAATGGTCTATCGCTTCGAGCGCTACGGCAATGAAATCAAGTACGGAGCAATGCTGACCGTACGCGAATCGCAGATTGCCGTCCTGGTCAACGAAGGGCAGATCGCGGATGTGTATGAGCCCGGGCTCTACAAACTCGACACCAACAACATGCCCATACTCACCACGATTCAAAGCTGGCCGCACGGTTTCAACAGCCCATTCAAAGCTGAGGTGTATTTCTTCAATATGCGCCAGTTCACTGATCTGAAATGGGGCACTAAAAACCCGGTGATGATGCGGGACAAGGAATTTGGCCCGGTTCGTTTGCGTTCCTACGGCACCTATGTGGTCGCTATTGGAGAGCCGGTCACTTTTCTGAAAGAAGTCGTCGGCACGGACGGCCGTTTCACGACAGACGAGATTACCGCGCAGCTGCGCAATCACATTGTGTCCTGGTTTGCGAGTTGTCTTGGTGAGTCCGGCATTCCGATTCTCGATCTGGCAGCGAACTACGACGACCTCAGTGAATTCGTCACCAACAGAATCGCACCTGAGTTTGGCAATTACGGTCTGAACCTCAGAAAGCTGCTGGTCGAGAACATCTCATTACCCTCAGAAGTCGAAAAGGCGCTCGACAAGCGCACCAGCATGGGCGTTATCGGTAACCTGCGTGACTATGCGACCTTCCAGGCTGCCGAAGCCATGACGGCTGCCGCTGAAAATCCAGCCGGTGGCGGTGCGGCAGCCGGCATGGGCATGGGCATGGGCTTTGGCATGG
>JAOTXR010000437.1 GCA_029862285.1 Gammaproteobacteria bacterium | reverse complement strand
CGCCTCGAATTTATTATCAACCGGATGATCGGGGTTCATCCCAAAGCCCTGCTCGAGTTCGATCGGCTCGACGACGACCTCAGATCCTCGATCCAGCGCCAGATGGCCGGTTATGCGGATCCGGTGAGTTTTTTCGTGGACCGGTTAACCGAAGGTGTCGCCACCATTGCCGCGGCCTTCGCGCCAGAACCCGTCATCGTCCGGCTGTCTGACTTCAAATCGAACGAATATGCCAACCTTATCGGTGGCAGCAAATACGAACCACGCGAGGAAAACCCCATGCTCGGCTTCCGCGGCGCTTCTCGATTCGTGGATAGCTCCTTCGCGGAGTGTTTTCAACTGGAGTGTCGCGCATTGCGAAAGGTGCGTGAGGAAATGCAACTGACCAACCTGCAAATCATGGTGCCCTTCGTACGAACTGTTTCTGAAGCGAGTGCAGTAGTCGATGCACTTGCTGCGAACGGCTTGCGCCGCGGTGAAAACGGGTTGAAAGTGATCATGATGTGCGAACTACCGTCAAACGCGCTGCTCGCCGACCAGTTCCTCGATCACTTCGACGGTTTCTCGATCGGCTCTAACGATCTGACACAATTAACCCTCGGTCTCGATCGCGATTCTGGCCTCGTCGCGGAACTCTTTGACGAACGCGATGACGCCGTCAAAGCTTTGCTTAGCATGGCCATACGCGCGTGCAAGGCGCGAGGCAAGTACATCGGCATCTGTGGGCAGGGCCCGTCAGACCACCCCGATCTCGCCCAATGGTTGATGGAACAAGGGATCGAGAGCATATCGCTAAATCCGGATACCGTAATTGAGACACGGCTGCTGCTCGCCGGAGCGACCGCGGACTAACGATGACCGGGAACAAAAATGAGACCCGACCGGGTCGCTGGCAACTGATTCGGGATGCGTCGGTTTTTCAGCTCAAGTTACTCGCCGACGGTTTCCGTGACCTGATTTTCTCGCCGTTGTCATTGATTCTGACTCTGATCGATCTGATAACAGGTGGCGACAGGTTCTACAACTTGCAGTCACTGGGTCGGCGTACCGATGTGTGGATTAACCTGTTTGGCAAATACAAAGGCCGGGGAATCGATGAGGCGGTAGTCAGGATTGAGACTCTGATTGCCGAGCAGTATCAAAAAGGCGGCATAACCGCGTCAGCCAAGAAAGCAGTCGACTCCGCGCTGGACAAGATTGGCCAGACACCACCCGAGAATCAGGACTGATCATCGCTAAGATGCCGCAAACCAGCGGCATTTGCTTCCCAGTTTTGACCGTCAAAATGTTCAACGCGCAACCCGCTGATCGTGTCAGGTTCCAGGCAACGGACATTGACGCTAAAGCCATCCGGGTTGGATCGCGGCACGTAGAAGGACTTGATTCCGCACACGCGACAAAAAAAATGCTTTGCAGTTCCGGTATTGAACTGATAAGTCGTAAGGGAATCCGAACCCGACAAAAGCCGGAAGCGTGATGCCGGCACTATCAGGTGCACGAACCCGGTCATGGCGCAGATTGAACAGTTACAGGCCTGAACAACCGCGTCGGGCGGCGCATCGGCCTCGAAACGCACGGCACCACAATGACAGCCGCCTTTGTGGGTCAACGTTGCAGTCACAACCCGCCCTCCAAAGTGACAAACGCGATCTGCCTGCCATTGGGTCCAACCGCAATCCGGGTAATAGCGCCTGAAACCCGGTCACTCAGATCCGCAATCAACTCCCATTCGTCGCGCCAGATATAAAGCAGCCGGCCACTTGCCATCAGCAACTCACCTTCGGGCGTCCAGGCAAAGTCTTCGCTGTCTGCCAGCGCAGGGGCGATGCGGCGGATCTTTCCTGAGTGCCGGTCATAGTCGCTAATCCACCACGTATCGTCGTTCGATTTGTCGACAAACGACAAAGTGCCGATTGCAGGCACTCGTTGTAACGAGCGACCAGGCTGTACCGGAATCTCGGCAATCGCCCCATTGGGTACTGTCGCAATGGCCAGTCTGGGCGGCTCATCAACCAAAACCATCGCCACAGTTTCAACATCCAACCAAGTGTAATAACCGAGGTTGTCGACGTTAGTCAGTAAAGCCAAAGGCCGGTTACCAGCATAACTCCAGAGGCTTTGCTTGCCGTCAGTCTCCACGCGAACAATCGAGATTCCACTCC
>JAOTXR010000081.1 GCA_029862285.1 Gammaproteobacteria bacterium | reverse complement strand
ATCGCATGGTATTTCCCCTGCATTGGGCGCGTGTTAATCTGCGCACGGCCCGACCCGCGTCCTATCCGAGCCGGTTACTGATCAGTTCGCACGGGCGCCACTGCGAAATAGGTAAGTGTTTGACTGAAAGCGAAAGAAGGGGCTTGAGCCGAAGGCTCATTGAACTCATTGGCCGCACCGATCAAACACCTGCCGAGTGGCTCGACGTTGGCAGACCCGGAAATGCGCATCGATGACAGGAGTTTCCCTCATGCGTGAGCGATTCCGCCGAATCTCTAAAAACGCTGTACTTGGCACCCTCTGTTACCTGTTGGCAATTCCGGCGGCGTTTGCCGACTGGGAAATCAACCTGACCGAGGGTGTGACACCGATCAGCCGCGATACCTTTGCGCTGCACATGATCATCTTCTGGGTCTGTGTCGTGATCGCCGTGGTCGTGTTTGGCGTCATTATCTATTCCTTGTTTACTTTTCGGCGGTCGCGTGGTGCCGTGCCCGATACGTCGATGGTTCACAGCACCAAGATGGAAATCGTCTGGACGATTATTCCCATCGGCATTCTGGTTGCCATGGCGATACCGGCGGCCGAATCGCTGATCAAGATCGAGGACACGCGTTCGCCCGATCTCACGATCAAAGTGACCGGATACCAGTGGAAATGGCACTACGAGTACCTGGGCGATTCCGCCGACCAGTTTGTCAAGAGTAACTTCGGGTTCTTCAGCAATATCGATGCAGCAAGCAACCGGGCACGCCAGGTTGATTCCGGTGTCGATGTTTACCAGATAGAGCATTACCTGCGCGACGTCGACAAGCGCGTTGTGGTACCGGTGAATCGCAAGGTCCGGTTGTTGCTGACCTCAAATGACGTATTGCATGCCTGGTGGGTGCCGGATCTCGGCGGCAAGCGCGATGCGATCCCGGGATTCATCAATGAGATGTGGTTCCAGGCGGAAGAAACGGGTGTATACCGCGGGCAGTGTGCCGAGCTTTGTGGTCGCGATCACGGCTTCATGCCGATCGTGGTGGAAGTGCAGACCGAAGAAGATTTTGCACAGTGGGTGGCACAAAACGGCGGTGCCGTTGGTGGCGGGCCTGCCGATGTTCCCGGTGCAACGGGCGATGTAGTTGCCGCGGCAGCTGCGGCAGCCGGTGGTGCAGGCAGCAGCGATGCAGTCGATATCGAGCTTGGTTTTGATGAACTCATGTCTCGCGGCGAAGCGGCGTACCTGACCAATTGCTCTGCCTGTCACCAGCCCAACGGCCAGGGTCTGGAGGTGGGCGGTTTTCCGGCACTGGCCGGTAGCGCGATAGCAGCCGGAGAACTCTCGGTTCATGTGGATCAGGTGCTCAACGGCAAAGCAGGCACCGCCATGGCGTCGTTTGCGTATCTAAGCGACACCGATATCGCTGCGATCATCACCTATGAAAGAAATGCCTGGGGCAACGATACCGGCGACATTATCCAGCCGGCCGATATCCAGGCAGCACGTTAAAACCACGAAGGATCTTTAGAAGATGAGCACAACAGCAGAAGCCCATCACGATCATCACGACGCCCCCAGTGGCATAAAGCGCTGGATTTTTGCCACCAACCACAAGGACATTGGCACGATGTACCTGGTGTTCTCGGGGCTGATGTTCTTTACCGGTGGGGCGATGGCGATGATCATCCGCGCCGAGTTGTTCCAGCCCGGTCTGCAATTCGTCGATCCTGGTTTTTTCAATCAGATGACCACGATGCACGCGCTCGTTATGGTTTTCGGTGCTGTCATGCCGGCGCTCGTTGGTCTGGCAAACTGGATGGTGCCACTGATGGTCGGCGCACCGGACATGGCGTTGCCACGAATGAACAACTGGAGCTTTTGGATCCTGCCAGTGGCAGCAATTCTGCTGGTGTCGACATTGTTCATGGGCGGTGGTGCGCCGGCGAGCGGCTGGACGATGTACCCACCGCTGGTGCTGCAGACGGGTGACGCCTTTCCTTTCCTGATTTTCTCAGTCCACCTGTTGGGTATGTCGTCCATCATGGGTGCGATCAACATCGTGGTCACAATTATGAATATGCGTGCCCCCGGTATGGGTTTGCTCAAAATGCCACTGTTCGTATGGACCTGGCTGATTACCGCCTATCTGCTGATCCTGGCAATGCCAGTGCTGGCCGGTGCGGTCACCATGCTGCTCACTGATGAATATTTCGGCACCAGCTTTTTCAACGCAGCCGGTGGTGGCGATCCGGTGATGTTCCAGCATGTGTTCTGGTTCTTCGGGCATCCCGAGGTCTACATCATGATCCTGCCGGCATTCGGTATCGTTTCGCAGATCATTCCCACTTTTGCCCGCAAGCCTCTGTTTGGTTATGACTCGATGGTTTATGCGACGGCGAGTATCGCGTTCTTATCGTTTATCGTCTGGGCGCACCACATGTTTACCGTGGGTATGCCGCTCGCCGGACAACTGTTCTTCATGTTCTCCACCATGCTCATTGCGGTGCCTACCGGTGTGAAGGTATTCAACTGGACGGCCACGATGTGGAAGGGTTCGCTGACCTTCGAGACTCCGATGCTCTTCGCCGTGGCTTTCCTGTTTCTGTTCACAATAGGCGGATTTTCCGGTCTCATGCTCGGCATTACACCTGCCGACTTCCAGTATCACGATACCTATTTTGTCGTTGCGCACTTTCACTACACACTCGTGCCAGGCGCGGTGTTCGGCATAATGGCAGGCGTGTACTTCTGGCTGCCTAAGTGGACCGGCCACATGTATAACGAGAAGCTCGGTAAACTGCACTTCTGGTTGTCGGCGATTTTTGTCAACGTCACGTTTTTCCCACAGCATTTTGTGGGTCTGGCCGGGATGCCGCGACGTATCCCCGACTACGCAACGCAATTTGCCGATTTCAACATGATCTCCAGTATTGGGGCATTTGTTTTTGGAGCCAGTCAGCTGTTGTTCGTTTACATCATCTGGAGCTGTGTGCGTGGTGGCGAGAAGGCGTCGACACAGGTCTGGGAGGGCGC
This sequence comes from Gammaproteobacteria bacterium, assembly GCA_029862285.1. Classification (GTDB taxonomy): domain Bacteria; phylum Pseudomonadota; class Gammaproteobacteria; order Steroidobacterales; family JABDKV01; genus JABDJB01. The sequence continues at coordinate 5,059 of JAOTXR010000081.1, read as the reverse complement.
CGAAGGCCTCGAGTGGACAGTGCCCTCGCCGGCACCGCATCACACCTTCGAGGTCGCTCCAGAGGTGCGGTGAGTGAACACTCGCGACGACAGCAGTAACCGCCGCTTGCGCGTGATTCAATGGGCCATCACATTAGGACTCATCGCGGTCGCGGTGTACGGCACCTTCATTTATCTGGTGAGTATCCGGGGCGTCTGATGCAGACCAGAATGCACCATACACCCGATGCATCTGAACCTCGTTGGCTTGTAGCCAAACTGTCGTTGATCGTCGTTGCGATGTTTGGATTCGGTTATCTCCTGGTGCCTATATACGACGTATTCTGTGAGCTGACCGGTCTGAATGGTAAGACAGCTACCACGGCGGCAATGGCAGCAGAAACTGCCAGCGACCGTGTTGTAAGTGTGGAATTCGTGGCCTCGGTCAATGAAAACGCACCCTGGGTATTCCGGCCGAATGTTTCGAAGATGCAGGTGCAGCCGGGCAAGTTTTATGACACGACTTTTTATGCACAGAATCGCACCGATGCTCCGTTGCTCGGTCATGCTGTGCCGAGCGTGGCCCCCGGGCAGGCCGCCAGGCATTTTCAGAAGACCGAGTGTTTCTGTTTTACAGAGCAGGAATTCGAGCCACAGGAGGGGCGGGATATGCCGGTGCGCTTTATCCTCGATCCCGATCTGCCCGAGCATATAGCAACGGTTACTCTTTCATACACTTTCTTTGCAGAGCAGCGAGTCGCCGATAGCGGTGACGCGCGCTAGCATGGGGAACTGAGCATGGCACATACGTCAGATCGCTATTACATCCCGCACGGCAGCCCGTGGCCCATAGTGGGCACCGTCGCGCTGTTGTTACTGATGTTTGGAGTCGCCTCGGCTCTGAATGGCGCAGCCATAGGCAAGTTTTCAATGTTGGCAGGTGCGGTAGTCCTGTTGTTCATGCTCTTTGGCTGGTTCGGTGTTGTCATCAAAGAGAGTGTCGACGGCATCTATAACCAACAAGTCGATCGTTCCTTCCGCATGGGTATGGCCTGGTTTATTGCCTCAGAGGTGATGTTCTTCGCCGCCTTTTTCGGCGCATTGTTCTACGCTCGCCAGATAGTCTTGCCGTGGCTCGGTGGCGAAAGCAATAATTTCTTTACCAACTTCTTGTTGTGGCCAGGTTTTGAAGGTACCTGGCCCTCCAACGGCCCCGCCGAGATCGGTGGTGAGTACAAGCCGATGGGTCCCTGGGGCCTGCCGGCGATCAATACTGCCATCCTGCTTTCCAGTGGCGTCACTATCACCATCGCACATCACGCCCTGAAGGCCGGCAACCGCGGCATGTTGATTTTGTTTCTCGGTCTGACCTGGGCCCTGGGCTTGCTGTTCGTCGGTTTGCAGGCAACCGAGTATGCGCACGCTTATCACGACATTGCCGATGGCGGGCTTGGTCTGACACTGGGCAGTGGTATTTACGGTTCGACGTTTTTCATGTTGACCGGTTTTCATGGCCTGCATGTGACACTGGGCGCAACGATGCTGATTGTCATCTGGTTCCGCTGCCTCAAAGGACATTTCACGCCGGAGAACCATTTTGGTTTCGAGGGCGTGGCCTGGTACTGGCACTTTGTCGACGTCGTATGGCTCGGTTTGTTCATTTTTGTTTATTGGCTATAAATGGTCCTGACAAAAATATTTGTTCTGGTTGTTTTTCTGGGGATCGTTTCAAGCCTCGGTTCGGCCATGTTTTACCTCGTGCGCGATGAAGGTAACTCGGATCGCACTCTCAAGGCGCTGACCTGGCGTATCGGCCTGTCGGTCGCCCTGTTTGCTTCGTTGTTTGTCGCGTACGCACTCGGCCTGATCCAGCCTCACGGCATTACGCCAGCCGGCTGATTGAGCGACACCCCGGCGAAGCAGCGTCGTCCTTCCTGGCTGCCGCTGGTGGCCATGCTCCTGATATTGCCAGTCCTGTTGTATCTGGGCATGTGGCAACTCAATCGCGCTGAACAAAAACAAGAGATGTTTGATCGTTTCGGCACGACTGCGGTGGCTGTGGACCTCGTCGACTTGCTGGATCAGACACCCGAAGCGCTGCGTTACCGCCAGGTCAGTCTCAATGGCCGGTTTGTCTCGCACCGGCAGTTTCTGCTCGAAGGTATGGCGAACGAAGGCCGGCCGGGATTGCAGGTGCTCACCCCGTTTCGTCTGCCGGATACTGGTATCGTTATCGTGAACCGGGGCTGGATACCGGAAACGCGAACACGCGACACGCAACCCGATCTGGCTGTAGACGAATCGCCGCGACAAATCACAGGCCGGGTCGTTCCCTTTCCAGAGCCGGGTATGCGGCTCGCCAGTGAACCCGGCTCGGGCTGGCCCCGCCGGTTTGTTTATCCTACGGCGGTCGACATTGCGACGGCGCTGGAAACCGAAGTTTATCCGCACATGATCTGGCTAGATACCGATGCCGCAGACGGTTATTTGCGCCAGTGGAAGCCGTTCGAGTTTGGCCCGGCACGTCATATGGGTTATGCCGTGCAGTGGTTTGCGCTGGCAGTGACGCTGGTTCTGATTTACATCATCTTGAGATTCCGCCGCCGCCAACAATGAACAAATCATCGCAACACCATGGGCGCCGGATGCTCGTCCTGATAGCTTTCCTTTTTATTGGCCCGCTGGTACTTGCATGGACGCTTTACCTCGGCGGGCTTTGGCGGCCCGGCGCCGGTGCCAATCATGGCGAGCTGCTCCAGCCGGTCATTAGTCTGCCACGCGACCCGCAGCCGACGATTGATGGCGGCACCACAGAAGGCGGTTTTCTCTATGGTCGCTGGACCCTGGTTCATCTGATCGATGGCGAGTGCGACGAGGCCTGTGTGGCGGCCGTGTACAAGACCCGCCAGGTTCGTCTGGCTCTGGGCCGGGAAATCGAGCGCATCGACCGCGTATTGTTCCTGTTGACCACCAGCGAGCCCGCCCTGGGAACCGGGAGCGAAGATCTGCTGATAGTCACGCCCATGGGATCGGCCGGCACGCAGATCATCGATGCCCTGAATGCAAACGGCGGAACACAACGGATTTTTCTGGTCGACCCGCTCGGCAACCTGATTCTGGGCTACCCACGCGACGGCGACCCTGCCGATATTCGTGACGATCTCAAGAAATTGCTGCGACTGTCCAGGATAGGTTAACTGCAACCGGCAATGCATGGTTGATTTTGTAAAATAAAAACTGTCATCCTTTTTTTCCAGTCTGCAAAATGCATCACAGAATCTTTTCTTGATCCCATCTACACTGCGCAGGTCGGTTGAGCAGAGGACCGGCATCGCATCAGGCGAATCACAGCCTGCTGATTGTGAGGCCCACAGGGCGGCGAAAGCTGCGGCGTGGGCCTTCTTGCATTCAGAGGTTGCGATCTGAAAACTGCACTGAATTCGTGGAGACCCACAGGGCGGCGAGAGCTGCGGCGTAGGGTCTTTTTTTTTGGGAGAAATATTTTGAAAAGTTTGGGACGGATTATTGGAATAACTTTGGCCACGGGGGCGTTAATGCTGGCCGGGCCAATCGCACACGCGAAACAAAAGGCCAAGGGGAAATCGAGCTCTTCGAAGACGCCAGTGGCGGCCTCCGGACACAACAAGTGCTGGCCGGAAGTCGGAGCCGTGTTTGACGGGAAAACGCCCCTCGTTAGCGTGGAGTCGACCAAGGATTTGTCCAATATTGTCTTGTTGTTTGCTGACGGTTCCACAGAGCGTTTCGAAGGTCTCTCGGATGCAGAGGGCGTATTTGCCGGAACCGGGGAAAATACCGGGAAAATCCTGACTGGCGTATGGATCAAGTCCGGCTGCAACCACAGCGGCGATGGACCGGGCTACGGCGAATTTATTGAGAACACGGACAACCTGACTAACATACCGGTCGTCAGTATCGGCGATGCGCCTGGGGTACTCGAGCCGCGCCTGTCGGAGATCGTTGAAGTGTGGTTCGACGTTTCGTTGTCCGAGATGGTTCCGTTGGATGGCGAGCCAGTTATAGTCAGTTACGCTACGCGCGATGGTACCGCGACCGCGGGTCAGGATTATCTGCCGACGAACGGCAACTTGATCTTTGCGCCGGGTGAAATCACAAAGACCGTCTCGGTCATCGTGGTCGATGATTTTGAATTCGAGCAAGAAGAAACCTTTTTCGTCGACCTCAGCAGCCCGGAAAACGCCTTGCTGGCGAAGGCCACGGGCACCGGTTCCATCGTGGACGATGACGGCAACGACTACTGATCCGGGTTAAAAACCGGGGCCAGGCCAGCAATTCTGGCCTGGCCCCGGTTTTTTTTTGGGGGCAATTTGGGTCCGTCTGGGTTTGAGTGCGCGTTGCCGTACAATAGGAACCTGGTACCGGGGGTCTGGAATACATTGTGGCTGAAATCTGGTTTCACCGACTGGCCTTGTTGGGCACTGTGCTCACCCTGGTCATTGTCATGTCCGGTGCATGGGTGCGTCTGACCGATGCTGGCCTGGGTTGTCCCGACTGGCCAGGTTGCTATGGACATCTGATGCCGCCGGCCACCGAACAGGCTATAGCCGCAAGTAACGCTGCCTATCCGGACAGCCCGGTCGACAGTGGCAAGGCATGGCGGGAAATGGCCCATCGTTATGCCATCCCGCTGCTGGGCATCATTGTTCTCGCACTTGCCGGTATCGCCGTGGCGATGCACAAAGATCTGCTGATGCCTTTCTGGGTGCCGCTGCTGCTGGTGCCGTTGCTTGGCGTGCAGGCTCTCCTGGGTATGTTGACGGTTACTCTGCAACTCAAACCGATTGTGGTGCTGGCGCACTTGCTTGGCGGGATGACGACACTGGCGTTGCTTGCCTGGCTGGCGCTGCGTACACGGCCACGAGCTCCTCGTCTCATTGGTGCAGAAAGCAGATTTCGTTCGGCCGCGATGGTCGCTTTGCTGATCGTATTCCTGCAGATTGCTCTGGGCGGCTGGACCAGCGCGAACTATGCTGCCGTTGCTTGCCCCGATTTCCCTACCTGCCAGTCACAGTGGTGGCCGGACACAGATTTTGCATCGGCT
>JAOTXR010000436.1 GCA_029862285.1 Gammaproteobacteria bacterium | reverse complement strand
GGCCCTGCAGCGCCCATTGCGCGGATAGTTGCCATTGGGCGCTGAGATTCGCCAGTACATAGCCGGCGTTTATCGTTTCGCTGAAGGGAGAATCCCTGCGTGCCGATGTGGCCAATACATCGAGACCCACCGAGTAGTCGGCGAATTGCCTGGTGGCGTTGACGGTCAGGCTGCGTTTGGCTCGACGGGCAAGTTGCATATGGGCTTGACGGTCTTCCGGGTCTTGGAAAATTGCATTGACGTTGATGCGCCAGGCGGTGTTGTGCCATCGATAACCGGCATCCAGACCGGTCACGCGTGCTTCGGCAACATTGAGATTACCGCCATCAAAGTACTCAATCAGGTCTTCGATTTCGTTGCGAAACAGGCTGAATCGCAACCAGTGGTAGCTGCCAAAGCGGCGGTCGATCCCGAATTCGATATTCTGCGACTCCTCAGAAAGCAGTTCCGGATTACCGCCAAAGCCAAAGCGATCGGTAGCGTCGGGGGCACGGAACGCAGTTCCTGCAGCAGCCGTGAGCCGCCAGCCGTTGGCTAGCCGGCGGCCATATTCAACGTTCCAGGTGGTGTTATCGGCAAAAGTGTCGTGATCGGTAAATCGAGCGGCCAGCAACAACTGTCCGGGTTCGAAATCGATATAGTCTTCCACGTAATACGCGTCAACACCGGTGCGCTCATCGAAGCCGGTGCCAAAACTCGAGGCTTGGGTTTTTTCCCGCGAGACGTAGATGCCGGCAACGACTCTGTGTCGCTCGGCCAGCTGCACATCGTTTTGCCAATCCATACTATTGCGATCGGTTCTGGCGAAGTCCGGGCCCTGCTGTTGGGTGATGTCGTCGGTGATCCTGCTGAAAGTCACTGTCGTCGACCAGTTTCCAGCCGGCTGTCCGGCAATGGCCAGCGCAGTTGCGCGGTTCTGGTAGTCTTGGTCGACCGGATCCAGAAAAAAGTCCAGATACTCGGTGTTGCCGCTGCTTTCCCAGTGCCGCAATGACACCTCCGATCGCCCGAGGGTCGTTGACGCATTGAGGCCGAGCGATTGATTATCGTATCCGCGATCAGGTGCCCCATCGGCGGTACGGGTAGGAAAGCCGTCACTGCGCAGCCGGCTGAGGCTGGCAGACAAATCGCCGATGGTGCCCATCATCCCGGCACTTAGCGACGCCTCGCGTGTCGTGTAACGACCGGCGCCGGCACGCACTTCCAGACCATCCGTTTTGCGTGTGATGATATTGACCACACCGCCTATCGCCTCAGAGCCATACAACGAGGACCGTGGCCCTTTGACTACTTCTATACGTTGAATCAACCGTGGCGAAATATTCTGCAATGCGGCGCCGCCGATCGTGCCGGGATTGATCTCTACACCGTCGAGCATAACTAACGCGTGATTGCTTTCTGTTCCGCGGATGAACAGGGAGGTGGTCTGACCCGGTCCGCCATTGCGCCCCAGTTCCAGACCTGCATGGAAACGCAGCAGTTCGGCTACATCGGCAGCGAGGCTGCGTTCGATCTCTTCGCGGTCGATCACGATTATCGATGCCAGCGACTCATCGGCAGGCAACTGCATGCGGGTTGCCGTGACTATGACGGGCTCGAAGACGTCGTTATCGGCAAATGCCGGTGAAGTCACCGCCACAGCTGCAACGAATATCAATACGACGGGGAAGTAATCGTTCCGGTTCACGCGCGCCCTCCCGCACACCAAAAAATTGCCCGGAGGGACTGAGCCGGCTATTACCGACTAACCGCCCGCCGCGGCACGAGTCTCAAAAACGACCAGGTCGGTCTCCGGGCTGACGAGTGGATTAGGGCCTGACGAATCGCCTTCCCGCGTCTTTTTGGGACACAGTGGCTGCGGAACGATCCGCTGATCCGTCACAGTCATCGCTTGATGACAGACTCGAACACCGTTGCGGGGGCAGCGCCGGAATGACCTTGCGGCTAACCGGCTTCCCGTTACCTGGCGCCGAGGATTCTGGATAGTCCGTCTGCAAGTGTCAAGCGGGCTGCCGGCTTGCGTTAAACTGTGCTTACTCATCTTCTGGGGATTCAACGCGGTGCAGGCTGTTACTAGAATGGAGAAGGCCGTGGAGGCCGCTGCTGCTGCGGCAGAAATACAACGTGGCTACTATCGCGCCAATGTTGCGGTGAAAATCAAGGAGG
>JAOTXR010000080.1 GCA_029862285.1 Gammaproteobacteria bacterium | reverse complement strand
AATTGTTATGGTGTCACCGAACCCGGGCTTCGAGGGCTGTGTGGTTGCTCGAGGAAGCAGGCGTTCCGTACGATCGTGTTTACATTGATGTTCGCGATGCGGCCGCCAAAGAAGACCCGGCTTTTCGCGCCGCGAGTCCGATGGGCAAAGTGCCGGCTCTGGAGGATGGTGAGGTACGCATGGCCGATTCGGCAGCCATTGCCTTGTACATCGCGGATCGTTATCCCGCGGCCGGGCTGGCGCCCGCTATCGATGATCCCGAGCGAGGACGTTATCTGTACTGGATGACTTATACACCGGGCGTCATTGAGCCTGCCATGACCGAAAAATTCGGTGGTTGGGAGGCAAATCGTGGTCAGCACGGATGGGGCGATTTCGACGCCATGATCGAAACCTGGGAAAAAGCGCTGGTGCCCGGACCGTGGTTGCTGGGTGATCGATTCTCGGCAGCAGACATTATGGTGGGATCGTCGGCAGTGTTCCTGCGGATGTTCGAAATACTGCCGGATTCGCCGGTGCTCAACGACTACGCCGACCGCTGCCTGGCTCGACCGGCCTATCAGCGGGCGATGAGTCTGGAGCAAGCGCCGACCGACTGAGGCTTTAGTCCGGCACAAAGATTCGAACGTTGCTTTTTTCCCGTTGTTGCTTGCGCCGTTGTGCTTCCAGGTAATGGTCAGCCTGAAAGATGAACTCATGACAACCGGTGCGTTCGACCGATTCGCCGTCATCGCGATAGGCTGGTTCGAAACGCCACTGCCGTATTGCGCGTAGCGCAGAACCCTTGAATAGCGAGCCGCGTACGGAATCGACCACCAGTGGTTGACTGACGGTACCGTCTTTTTCGATCAGAAAACTCACTGCAACCACGCCTTCCAGACGCCGCTGTAATGCCCTGTCCGGGTATACCGGTTCAACCCGTTTGGTTGCAATAAGACCTCGCGGGCTTAGCACCTGACTCTGTTGGCGCTCGGCCTGGTCAGTTGCACGTATTTCTTCCAGGGTAGCTCTTTGCTCGCCGCGCGGCAGCGTGGGTTGACCGTCGATTTCGATCGGCAGCAGATGCACCTGTTTTTCGCTGCCGGCACGAAAGCGAAACGTCTGCCTTGCGGTTTGCTCCACCGTGCCGCATGCGACCGGCCGGGCCGGCACGAATGACCAGTAACTTAGCGTATCGAGGACAGAATTATTGAATACTCTGGGCGGGCTGGCCTCGGTGATTCTCGGTTCTATAGCGCGGCCAAAAGCCGAAATCCTGAATTCGACTGTTACCTCACCGTCGATGTTGTTTTTTAGTGCACGCTTTGGGTAAGAGGGCAGGACGGCCAGCTTGACGCTGGCATTATTCACCACGGAGACATTGACCGATTCCGGCGACGACTGCGCTGGCTCGCTTTCGGCGTGCCCCTCCGCGGTCAGTATCGCCGTGATCAGAGCCGCCACTACCAAAAGGTGCTTACTCATTGCTAGCCTGGATTATAGACCGGGATCGCTCGCTGATGGAGGCTTGATGCTTGTTTGCGTGGCTTGCGTTTGCGGACAAAAAAAGGGCCGGAAACCCGACCCTCAGGAATAGACGCGACTGCGATTACTGCGATCGCCTGAGCTGACTCTGATCCAGGATCAGATCGAAGCCCTGCATGTTGGCCGGAATTACAACGGTCGATCCGCCATTGTCGGCAAACGACTGCAGTGCGAGATTGACCTCATGCTGCAGATACTCCGCTGTGAGACTCGCGTTAATAATCTCGTTGGCTTGCGCAATACCCCGGGCGCGTTCGATTTCGATCTCCGCATCCTTCTGCGCAATATCGACCTCGATGCGTTTGGCTTCCAGCCGTTTCTGGTTCTGTACCGCCTCACGGATGCTCGCCTCGATGCTGGGATCGGTATTTAGCGCGCGTACGACTACGCGTGAGATCTCGAACACGTCCGGATCCTTTTCGTCCAGCCGGATCTGGAGATTCTCCATGATCGAACGTTGCAGAAATTCACGCTTCCGATGCAGTTCCAGGCTGTCGATCTCGGAAACTGCCTCATAAATCGAGCCACGTGATTCGCGAAATACCACGCGATAGGCTGGCAATTCCGATTCTGCACCCCGCACCGAAGAGTCGTTGTATTTGACCATCAACTCCGCAATCGCTGCTGGCGCGGTACGATAGAAAATCGTAACGTCCAGATCCTTAAGCGACAGATTATCCGCTGCTTTTGGACGCAGGTCCTCGAGATCGATGGTGATCTCTTTGGCCGAGAACTCGTACTGCTGCGTTAGTATTGGCAGCTTGAAGTGAACCCCCGCCTGGTTTTCCAGCATATCGACCTTGCCCAGCGTGCGCTCCACGCCCACATGACCGGTCTCAATAATGTAGAAGGAGCCGCTCAGGATGATGAAACCGAACACAGCCAACAGGCCCAGCCCCACCACTCCGGGACCAATCCGACCCAGCTGTCTCGACAACAAAACTTTACCTATACTTTTTTTCATCCTCTCATACTCCTCATAGCTTCGACCTCGTTCGTGAAATTACGTCGGCGAGGTCCATCACCGTATCCAGTCGCTTGCTAATCACTGACGGGTCATAGCACGAACTACTTTGTGTCACGCCCATCTGCAGAATTGACTGGATCAATACAAAGGCTCTTTCTGCCAAACCGCGCTCGATATTCGTCAACGCGTCCTGGTCGAGTTCTGTTGCCGCACCGTTGCAGGCAATCAGATAAGCCATGCAGTCGGGCAACCATTCGCCCAGTCTGCTGATCAGTTCCGAATGCATATCCATGTTTCTTTCGCTGTCGCGCACGATGCGCAGGGTAGGGGCCAGGTTTTCCTGTGCGAGCCTGAGCGCGGCGGGGTATTCCTCGGTCCCGTGCTGGCGTTTGCGTGCGTCAGAAATGAGTGCCCGCAACTTTTCACTGGCGGTCTCGGCGCCCTCCAGACTTAACGCGTCCAGAAACAATGCGTCTTCCCGTGGCAGCCTTACGCTGACCGGGACGGTCTTGTTCGGCATGATTTCTTCCTGCAATCCCAAAGCGAAGCACTAGTTTACAATTAATTACATATGTTGTCAAGAGTATTCATTTGTAAGACATTTAACATAATGTATTGCGCCAGTGGAGCTATTGATTGAAATGAAGGATCTGGAGCCGGCGGAGAGTTGCCCGCCTGGCGACAACGTGCAGTCGGGCTAGTCGAAAAAGTCTACGAGGATATCGCTGAGGGCGGCGACGCCGTCAACCCAGGTGAAACTGCGTGTCCCGGTGTTGTCCCCGATTATTACCGTTGTGGTGCTGGAGCTGGTGTGCACGCCGGGCTCGGTGGGAAAACGCATCGATGGCGATTGAGCGGTGTCTACAACACGATAACTACAAACGCGTGCCAATTCGTTGGCGTCGAACCAAATACCGTGGGCGGCGCAAACATCGAGAATAATGCCGGAGCGCTTGGCGTAGTTGCGCCGGTGCATGAAGTGTTCGCAGACCGGGCACCGGACATACAGGGAGTCTTTTTCGGATGCCTGGTACTGTTTCTGTGATGTCTTCCAGCCGGGAATATTGAGGTTTGCACTCAAACCCGCGAACTTCCGGTTGTCGAGCAACTTTTCAAACGCAGTGTGGTCCAGCCAGATACCCCCACAGTTGGAGCAACCATCTATGAGTGTCTTGTCTATCACCAGGGCATCCAGGTCGCTACGACAGGACGGGCACGGTAGCGGCTCGCGCCCTGAGTCGTGAGCGACGACGGCAGGTGAATCCAGAGAACTGCCACAATGGGGGCAGTGCGCATTACCGTCGAAAGCCAGGCCAAAACAGGTTGCACAACGGATAGTGGCGAGCGCTGAATCGCAGTGTTGGCAGCGGGATAGATTCTGGTCAGCCTGGCCGGCACACTGCGGGCAAGTTAGTGCGACTGATTCACCGCCTTGCGGAGCGAGTTCGAGCGGTGCGCCGCACCGGCAGGACACAATCGTGCCGCGGGGGCGGCCCGTCAAATCATGGCGTAAATGACAGCGCCGGCATTGGACAATCATCGCGTTGCTCTAGTCAGTGGACGCTGGTTAGTCTCAAAGAAACGGGCGCCTGCCGTCAAGTCCGGCGGTCTCAAAATCGGACATCGATCGCTTTACACAAAAAGCGCATAAAGGCTCCCGCGGAGGCGTAGTAGCCGGCTACACGATCGTAGACAGTATGTTTGTAGAGGTCCGCATGTTGAAGATTACATATGGCGATGAAGTCCTTACGCTTTAGATCGTCGATCCACGGGTTTTCGGCGTCGTAACCGCGGGGCGGACGTTTCAGGCTGTTGCCTGCCAATTCAAAGTTCTTGCGGAACTCCCTGTTCTCGCGCGCGTTGCGCCAGGCACGTGGTCTTGCGACGATTTCGTCCCGAATTGCGCCCAGCGTGTCGCGTTCGGGATGCCAGATTCCGGCGCCGAGAAAGACCGTGTCGGGATCGATATGGAAGTAATAACCTGGCGCATGCACGTCACGCCCGGCCTCGTGACGAAATTGAATCCCCACGTTAGTCTTGTAGGGTTGCTTGTTCTTCGAGAATCGCATATCGCGGTAAACCCGCATCAGTGAGCCACCCTGACGTTTTGCGATGGCCGTGAATCGCGGTGCGAATTCGGGCAGCCGTGCGCCCATTAGCGAAATAAACTCGAGGGCAGAGTGCAAAACCTCGGTCTCATAACGCGGTTTGTTTTCTGCAAACCACTCCCGATTGTTGTTGTCTCGCAGCTCTTCGAGAAATCTGGCCAGGCCGGGTTTGAATGGTGATTCCATGGTTCTGCTCTGGGATTAGCTTGAGCGGGAGAAACTAGCATTTTGGCAGTCCCGATTGAAAGTTGGATATTTAGCGGTAACAATCACATGTCTGCCCAGCGCCAGAGATCACAACTTGCCGCGCCTTATTACCGTCGAATCAGGCCACGCCCACCACACCGGCAATAATCGCAATCCGGCCCGCGACCGTATCCGCCTCTGGCGGTTTGCTCCGGGCGGGCAGCACAGGGAGCCTGGACTATGACGCGGGCACCGGAAAGGCGCATTCTGCTGGTGGGCCCGTTGCCGATGCGACGTAAAGAAGGCGTGTCAACTTCTTTCCAAAGCCTGGTAGATGGTCTCAGCGGGGATGAGGCCAGTGTGATCAATACCAACTGGATGCGTGAAGTGCAAAACCCGGGGCGCTTCAACCCCGGTCGCGCCTTTGAGTCGCTTATCGTGGTATTCCGGGTCTTGCTGACGGCCTGGCGTTTCCAGTCGGTGTATTTGATAGTGGCCACCAGCCGTCTCGGATTCATCAGGGATGCATCGGTCGTGCTCGCGGCGCGTCTTTTCGGTTGCCGTGTGGTGGGGCACTTGCATGGCGGTGGCATGCGTCGGTTCTATATCTCCGGCGGCACAATGCAACGATGCATGATCCGCGCCGTATACGGTCAATTTGCCATTTTGATCGTTTTGGGAGACCGATTGCGTAGTCAGTTTCGCTTCATGCGTCAACCACAGCGATTGCGAATCGTGCCCAACGGGCTTCCGGCCGATGTGCAAGTCACCGCGGATCGGCAGAAAGAGTTGGATTTTCCTCTGCGTATTCTGTACCTCTCCAATATCACACCATCAAAGGGGATCACAGACGTGCTTCGAGCGATTGCCGTGCTCGACAAAACCACAGACGTTGAGCTCAATGTCTGTGGCGCATTCTTAAGCGATGTTGATGTCGGCGCGGAGCAGGGTGCGACTGCATTCAAGGCCGAGCTGAAACGGCTGATCGACGACCTGGGTATTGCTGGCAAGGTATCGTTTCACGGCACCGTCTCCGGCGACCTCAAAGAGACAATGCTCGAAACGAGTCATATTCTTGTTTTGCCCACTTACTATCGCTGGGAGGGTCAGCCGCTCAGCATTATTGAAGCGCAGGCATATGGACTTCCAGTGGTCACGACAGCGCATCGGGCGATTCCGGAAACTGTGGAATTTGGCAAATCGGCCGAGCGCTGCGAGCCACGCGATCACCAGAGTATCGTGGCCGCAATACGCAGGATAGCTGAATCACAGCAGACCTATACGCAATACTCCACAGCGGCGCGTGACAATTATCGCGATCGATTTACGACTCAAACACATATAGAGAACATGAGACGCGTATTATTTGAGGCCTAGTCATTGCGCGAACGTTCTCGGCCGGGCGCCAACAGGCGGCAACGCTTTGGAGACCGGACCTTTATCGGCCCCAGAGGTCTTTAATGCTGGCTCCTTGCCGCTTAGTTGCTTACAATTCCACACGGTCTGTGGCGGTGTATTCAAAATGGCGCGATCCATACTGGTTGTCTGTGTCGGCAATATCTGTCGCAGCCCGATGGCGGAGGTGATGCTGGCGACTGCGCTACCGGACAACCGGGTGAGTTCGGCCGGCCTGGGTGCATTGGTGGGAGAACCGGCTCATCCACGCTCTATTGAGCTGATGGCGGAACGCGGAATCAATCTGGACGATCATGTCGCCAGGCAGCTCAGCGAACAGATGTTGCGCGAGCACGATATGGTGCTAACGATGGAGCAGGCGCACAGCGACTACATTTCAGACAACTGGCCGCATGCGAGGGGACGGATATTTCGATGGGGCCACTGGGATGAGATTGATGTGCCCGACCCTTACCGCCGCGGTGAACAGGCATTCATCGACGCATTGACGCTGCTCGATCAGGGTCTGGAAAAATGGACGGATAAGTTGAGGCAACTGGGATGAATCGTCTCATAACTGTGTTTTTGTTCTTGCTAAGTATGGGCTGTTCCACGCCCGGGCAGCACTTCGGCGTGTCCAAGTGGGTATATGAAAAACCGTCAAGTGTCGACCAGGCTGAATACGAGATTGTTCGGCTTTCTCCGGATTTGCTCGGCAGTCTGTCGGTTGATCGGCAGAGCACTTTCTCAGGCAATCCGGCACTCGAACAAAGGCTGCGCGATTACAGGTATATCGTTGGCCCTAACGACATTCTCTCTTTTACCGTCTGGGATCACCCGGAGTTAACGATACCGGCCGGTGCATTTCGTTCGCCCGAGATCCAGGGGCACCTGGTCTCTAGTTCCGGCGAGGTTTTTTTTCCATATGTAGGCAAGGTTCATGTTTCCGGAATGGACCTGGTTGAAATACGGCGAGATGTTACGCAACGTCTCAGCCGCTATATTCAAAACCCTCAGTTGGATGTACGCGTTGCGTCATTTCGCAGTCAAAAGGTCAATGTAGTAGGGCAGGTGAAACAACCCGGCTTCTTTCCCATTACCGACATACCGATGACCCTGGTCGATGCTATTGATTTTGCCGGCGGTGCCAGTGACTTGGGGGCACTGCAACAGGTACAGGTGTTGCGAAACGGCGAAGTCCGGTTTTTTGATGTGCTTGCCTTATTACAACGCGCTGATATGCAGCAGAACTTGTTACTCGAGTCTGGCGATGTCGTATATGTTCCCGAAAACAGTTTCTTCGCAGTCCATATGCTGGGTGGTGTAATTGAGCCCGGATCGATTCTGATGTCCAGTGGCCGATTAAACCTGGCCGAGGCCATCACGCGCAGTGGTGGCTTCAACGATGAAGTGTCCAATCCGGAAAAGGTGTTCGTATTCCGTAACGGCAAAGAAAAACCCGCGGTCTATTGGCTCGATGCAAAGTCTCCGGACGCCATGCTGTTGGCGACGCGATTTGAACTTCAGCCACAGGATGTCGTTTTTGTAGCGCAAACGGGTCTGGCAAGATGGAATCGTGTTGTCAACCTGGTATTGCCAACCATCCAGACGCTTTGGCAGACCCAGTCCTTTATTGACCGTCTGAACGACTGAGCACGCAATGAACGATTCCAGCCCAGTTTCGCCACAATCAAATGCCACGGGTAGTGGAGAATCAGACATCCGTGAACAACTCGCCATTTTTGTCGACGAATGGCTTTGGATTGTGGGGATAGTTCTTGCCGCGCTACTCGCGGCGGGGCTTTATGTCTTTGCTGCGACACCGATCTACGGTACCAACGCTTTGATCCAGGTGGAGGAAAAAAACCACGGTCTCGGGGCTCTCGGTGACTTATCTGCAGTGCTTGCAGGTG
>JAOTXR010000079.1 GCA_029862285.1 Gammaproteobacteria bacterium | reverse complement strand
TATCTGTTCCCTTTGCCTGCGATCGGTTGCGCCGCAACGAGCAAGGCCGGTTCGAACTGGAGGCGCCCGAGGATCCGGAAATTGTGGTTTTTGAGTACGATGCAGATAATGCAGTACTGCTCCCGCTAAGCTGGAATTTCGATGCCAAAGAACGATTTCTGTTCAAGAAGTTTCATATACAGGCGCAGGCCATTTACAGTAATCTGAGCTATAGTCCGTGCGAAACAGCAACTGACCCCGATTAGGATCCCGACCTGGAAGTCATACTCGAAAGCCTGAAGGCCGAATGGCTGAACTTGCTGGGCGCAGCACCGCGTGTATTGCTAGCCATTCTGGTCGTTATTGCGTTCTGGATCGCAGGACGCCTCATGGCCAAAGCGTTCAACTCGCTGCTGCTGCGTGGCGAACTCGCCGATGCCCATCTCGGTTTTTTCAACCGCTTGCTGGTTTGGGCGTTTATCCTCATCGGTATAGCAATCTCACTCAATATCGTCGGATTGAGTGGCGCGGCAACGGGTTTGCTGACCGGTGGCGGCATCACAGCAGTGATACTGGGTTTCTCCTTTCGCGAGATAGTCGAAAATTTCCTGGCAGGCTTTTTTCTGGCTTTCAGTCGTCCGTTCAGGCTCGGAGACCGCATACGCTCGGGCAGCCTGGAGGGTATCGTCAAGGCCATCGAACTGCGTTCGACCCACATACGCACCTTCGACGGGCGCGATATCTTCATCCCAAGCAGCCAGATCTTCAAAAACCCTCTGATCAACTACACGATGGACGGGCTGTTGCGCAAAACTTTCAATTTGGGCATTGACTACACCGACGACGCCGATGACGCTTGTGAGCTGTTATACAAGACAATTCAGAACAGCGACCTGGTTTTAGAAAAGCCGGCACCGTTTGTCGGGATCACAGAGTTCACACCGAACTATGTAGAACTTACAGTCTATGCCTGGATCGACACTCTTCATCCAGTACCTGGTGTATTCAGCCAGCGCTCAGCGCTAATGTCGCTATGTCGTCGTGCATTGATGGCCAATGGCTACACACTGAATCACAACGTCAGGTTGTCGGCTAAACCTGCTCTCAGTTGACGCTGGCTGAGCGCTGCTGCTGACGGACAATCCACTCATCGATTACTGACTCCAGTACACTGAGTGGCAACGCGCCGTTACCCAGTACAGCGTCGTGGAACAGACGCACGTCGAACGCGTCACCCAGCGCCTGTTCGGCGCGGGCCCGAAGCTCCTTGATCTTCAGTTCGCCAATCTTGTAGGCCAGCGCCTGAGCTGGCCACACAATATAGCGATCGATTTCGACCACGATATCGTGCTCGGTCTTGCTGGCATTCTGTTTGAAGAACTCGATTGCGTCGTCCCGCGACCAGTCAAGTGCATGCATACCCGTGTCCACGACCAGGCGTATCGCACGCCACATTTCATAGGTAAGCTGACCAAATTTCGAGTATGGATCCTGATAAAATCCCATCTCTACGCCGAGACTCTCCGAATACAATCCCCAGCCCTCGACGAAAGCTGTCTTGCCGCCAAAACGACGAAACCAGGGCATATCAATCTCGGCCTGCAATGAGAGCTGCAAATGATGTCCGGGCACTGCTTCATGTAACGACAGCGCTTCCATTTCCCACTTCGGCCGGGTCTTTAGATTGTATGTGTTGGCAAAAAATGTGCCGGCGCGGCCGGCTTCCTGCGAACCTTGCTGGTAATAGGCCGTGGTCTGGGACTTGGCAATAAAATCCGGTATCGCCTCTACACCATAGGGTAATCGCGGCAATTTACCGATGACATGCACTGTCGCGGCGTCAGCGCGTTTGGAAATATCGCGATACGCAGTAATCAAGTCGGCGGCTGAATCGAAATAGAATTGCGGATCGGTACGCAAAAATTCTGTAAACGCAGCAAAATTACCATCAAAGCCGGTGTTTTCGATGACCTGATCCATCTCCGCGCGAATGCGTTTGACTTCTGATCGGCCCAATTCGTGAATTTGTACCGGTGTCAGCTGCGTGGTTGTCATTTGGCGCACGCGAAACGCATACCATGCCTCGCCATCGGGCAGGTCAGTTGCCGCTATGGTTCGGCGGGCACCCGGAAGGTACCGATTGACAAAGAAATCGTGCAGCTTCCTGTATGCCGGGACAATCGATTTCCGGTAGACACGTCTCGCTTTCCTGGTCAGCCGGCTCCATTCTTTCTTGCTGATTGTATTGGGCCGGTTCCTGAACCGGGTCATCAGCGCACTGTCCATCGGTTCCTCGCTGAGCAACGCGGCTATTTGGCCCGGCACATCGCGCAACGTGACTTGCGGCGGTGTTACACCTTGCTGCAACCCCGCATTCAGATGGATCATGACCTGATTAATCAGGTCGGGTAGTGCTTCCATCCGGGCGACAATGTCAGCAACCTGTTCCACAGTCTGCGCCGGCATAACATTGAACAGCTGCACCGGGTCCTGCTGAATTCCGTTGAGTTGGGTAATTGCCAACAGATGCTGAGGGAAATCTATGCCTTCAACCTGCTGCCTGGTCTCTTCCAGCAACAAGTCATAATTGAGCCGATCGATGCCTTGGAGCACATCGCGATCGAACTTCTCCAATAGCTGCAGCGATCGACGCGTATCTTCATTGCGTCGCTCGATTGCAGTCATCGAATTATCGGTCCAGCGATCATGGCCTGCAGGATGACCGATGAAGGTGGCAAATTCCGGATATTCCAACATTGAATACTCGAAATAGAGATCAATCAGCTCGCCCAGGCGTTGCGCCTCAGGCAGCCCGTCGGTGTTCTTTGCGAGCGCCTGTTCGCGTTCGATGAAGCTGCTTCGCTGTGCCTCGTAGTCGAAGGCGCTGGATGCTGCCGGCAACAGCATGAGAGTCAGAACAACACTGGAAAATCTGATCATCGGGGTCCCCACCGCGTTTCGCTGCTTGTCTTGGTAATTAGGCTGCTTGCCTGGATTCGGTTAGTGTATCTTCCCCGGGTACCCGCCAACAGCCGGCAAACAGAGCTTTCAGGTGCAATACCAAGCGATTCAAAAGCTTATTGAGTTCCCCTGCAAACCGGCGTCAGGGCAGCTAGGATGGTGTCAAGTCACAGGGAGCCGCGAAATATGAACCGAACCTGGGTAGTCGTCGCCGAAAGCAGCCGGGCACGTATTTTTTCTACGACAGGCCCGCGCGCCGGACTGGACGAAATTGAAGGCCTGGCCCAGCCCGAAGCGAGACTCAAGGAAAGCGATCTGGTATCCGACTCCCACGGCCGCAGCTTCGACAGTGGCGGAACCGGCCGCCATGCAATGGGTAGAGAGGTGGACCAGAAACACCACGAAGCAATGTCCTTCGCCCGCACTATCTGCGAACACCTGGAGCGCGACCGCACGCGGGGTAATTACGAAAAACTGATCTTGATTGCACCGCCGGCGTTTCTCGGCCTGTTACGAAAATCGATGCACCAGTCCTGCGCCGACCGGGTCGTCGCCACCATCAATAAGAACCTCGTGCAACACGATGCCGCACAGATCCGGGACCACCTGCCGGACTGGTTCTGACCTGAATTTGCCTTTAGCGTAACTCGCTCAATCTTCAGCCCGCACATAGAATCCTTCGAACCACGGATTCCAGGCATCGCCATCGGCATCGTGCTGCTCGAAAAACTGCCGCACGCGGCCGTCATCGAGCAAAGTCCAGGTACCGCGAAAGTTCGCTTCCTGACCCGTACCGGTATAAAAAATGCTACCTGCCAGCACCATCGAACCGTCGACCAGACCACCTTCGATATCGATCAGCGTTCCGGTGGGGCTGACCCAGTGCTGCCGCCACTTGTCCTTATTGGGGTCATAGAAATTGAGACTGCGACCGGTAATGCCACTTGCACCGGTCCATAGCTCTTGCAGCACGCAACCATTCTCTACTGTCGTAATTCGATTAGTACCTGCCTTGTTACCGTCGGAGCTAAAGACGTCCCAGTTACCAACCCAAAAATCAAAGTCGCCATAATGCGCGCCTTCTTCGCACGGAAACACGTTTCTACGCACACTAAGCAACACGCGGGCAAAGCGGTCGTTTTCACGCAGTGCGTCAAACTCGCTGTCTGCGCGCAATCGCGGCAGGCCACGAAAACCACTCGCCGCCGCCTGCTCCAGCGCATCAAGTGCGGCTTCTAATTCGCCGGCCGCAGCATGGGACTTGGCGGCCTGGTAAAGCTCGGTTGCCGAGTCTTGTGCGAACGCAATATTGAGCGACAGAACCAGCCAACTGGCCAAAAACAAAAGTGATTTCATGCAGTATCCCCAATGGGCTTTCATCTTTGGAGCGGAAAACCCGGACAAAGTTCTCGATGTTTCGATAAGCGGTCACGCCAGGCATTAGCCGCATGGTCGAGTATAGGGCCCGAATAAAAGGATTTGTCTAATGCGAAAACCTGATAGTAATGGCAGTCTCGCACGGGGGCGCCGGGGAGGGCAAAATCACATTACGCGGACACGAGCGAATGGGAGACAATATGGCCAGGACAGAACGAATTGAAACGCTTGCGATACACGCCGGCAGGCAGGTCGATCCAGCGACCGGAGCAGTCTCGCCGCCCCTGTACCTGAGCACGACATTCCAGCGTGATGCCGATGGCGGCTATTCAACCGGTTTTGACTACATCCGCGACGCGCATCCCAATCGTGACATGCTGGAACGCACGCTGGCCGCATTGGAATCCGGCAGCGACGCCGTCGCCTTCTCTTCTGGAACAGCCGCTACGCTGGCTGTTTTCCATGCGGCCGGTCCCGGCCATATCGTTGCAACGCACGATGCATACCACGGGACGCTGCATCAGTTGCAGAATGTTGTTGCAGGCTGGGGCACGGATATCAGTTTTGTACCGACTACCTCTATCGACAGCGTAGCCAATGCCATCCGCGATGACACCCGCCTGCTATGGATCGAAACGCCGTCCAACCCCCTGCTGCGCGTCACCGATCTCGCGGCGCTACGCAAGCTGATTGGCGACCGCGACATCGTGCTGGCGGTAGACAACACAATCGCCACGCCGATCCTGCAACAACCCCTGTTGCTCGGTGCAGATATAGTTGTACACAGCACAACCAAATACATCGGCGGGCACAGCGACGTTGCCGGTGGCGCCGTAGTGGGTCGCGATCACCCAATCATGAAACCCGTTCGCGAATATCACACGCAGGCTGGCGCGGTCCCGTCTGCATTCGACTGCTGGCTTTTGCAGCGCAGTATCGCAACGCTACCGGTTCGCGTAAGACTGCACGCGCAGAATGCATCGAAGCTGGCAGCGTATCTGCAGAGCCACAATGCGATAACCCAGGTAGACTATCCGGGTCTGACCTCGCACCCGGATCATGCGATCGCGGCACAGCAGATGAACGGATTTGGTGGATTGGTGTCGTTTCACGTCAATGGCGACGCTGCTGCGGCCATGCGGGTTGCCTCGCGAGCGCGGCTGTTTACGCGCGCAACCAGCCTGGGTGGTGTCGAAAGCCTGATTGAACACCGGGCATCCATTGAGGGCCCTGACTCTCACGCGCCACCCAACCTTCTGCGTTTATCGGTCGGGATTGAACACATTGACGATTTGATCGCCGATCTCAGCCAGGCTTTGGAGAGTATCGGGTCGTGACCCGGGATCCCGACCCAGCCAACGAGTCCGAGCCCGAGCTCGGTTCAGGGGCGGTCGCAAAGCAGTTGTTTCCGGCTGGACTGGCTGATGGCCGTTCATTCGTTAACAGGGAAACCGAGTACCAGAGGTTGATGGACGACATTGTCGCCGGCCGCAATGCCTGGTTCGATTGCCCACCACGTTACGGCGTCAGTACACTAATCGAGCGAGCGCGCAAAGATCTGCGGCCCTGGCGTGAGCCACGCATTACTTCATCCGATTGTCGGTTAAACGCAGTGCACGACAGTCGGTCGTTTTGCGACGCAATGCTCGAGTGTGTCGGGCAACTGGCATCACAGGTCATCGGCCGGCCAAATGTAATGGAAGAAAAAGTGGCCCGGCTATTTGCCGGTGTCGATAAAGACATTTATCTGGATGAGAAACATCTGCAGACAATCAGTTTCGATGCCGGTGACGACCCGCTGGCGACACTCAATAGTGTGGCGCGGGAACTGGAGACACTGGCGGCTGAAAGTGGCTGCCGCACCGTGTTTATCGTGCACGATATGCAGCAGCTATTTGCGCTGCGTCAGCAAGAGACGATACTGAACATGATTCGTAACATGATTGAGTTCAGCCCGTCAGCAACCTGGCTGGTGCATGGCAACAACCACAACGCGATGCAGCGTCTCTTTCAGACCGGTGAAGCGCCGCTACAAGGCTGCTGCAGACGATTCTCGCTGCGACCGATCAACGCGTCCGTTTACTCACAATATCTTGCAGACGCGGCGCAAACCCGGTGGCGATGCTATATCGGCCGCAAGGCGACAGCGATGATCCTGACACTAACCGATCGTCATCCATTGTGGTTCAACGAGCTCTGCCGGCGTCTTTGGTCATCTGACCTGCCACCGGTCATTCAGGATGTAGTTAACGAATGGGGTGATCTGGTCAGACAAAACCGGCACATCACAAGCCGCGAAATGGAACGGTTGTCGCCAAATCAACGCGCGGTGCTGCGGTGTCTTGCACAAACCCCGACTGATCAGCCTCGCGCAAAGGCCTTTGTCCGACGCACCCGGGTATCCAGCGCCAGTGTCGGACAGGCCGTACGGATTCTCGAAGAACAGGATCTGATCAAGGCGGACCCGGACGGTCGCTGGATGGTTTCCGATCCGGTCATGCAATGGTCGCTACATCCACGCACTGACATCGTCGATGAAATTTACGAGGTCGGCACAGATATACGTTGGTAGAGTCGATCGTTAGTCTGAGAACTGGAAGTCGTCGCCAACACGGCGGTTGACAAAGCGATTGCCGGTTTCAACTGACTGATACTCGAATGTGGCGTTATCGAGCTGGATGATCTTGTACGCATCGTAATAATAGGCCCGCGTGGTGTCAGATGGCGCAAATCGGCCCCCTGTCATCCATCCACGCATGATCGTAAAGTAGACCGGGCCGGAAATTCCCCACAGACCAACTTCAACGGCCTCTTCGTAGTTGTGCCCTTCATAGGTTCGAAACGTAAGCGTATAGGTACCGTTTTCCCGTCGCTCAACGAGTGTCAAACGCAGCTTCCCATCACCAGAATCGGACTCGCCCAGCCATTTTCCGACCATCTTGTCGCGGTCATGCTGAGCGCTGTCGGACCAAAGTTTGGTATCGGTAGAGGAAAGCGGCACATGCATCGTGCCGGCGCACGCGGTAACAACAAGCAGGGCCGACGCCACCAGCAGTCTCGCCAGACAGATCATATCAGGGAATCCGCAACCACCAGTCCCGGGTCGTCGTTACGGGTGTTGTTGACCTTGCGGCTCACTGGCCAGATTGTGAATCTGTCGGTAGCAACCGACGACACCAGGATCTGCTGCAGACTATTAATGTCATCGTTATCCGGCGCCAGCCATTTGTCGAAGTGTTCAGGAGATAATACAACCGGCATACGGTTATGTATCGGCGCAACCGTTTCATTCGGGGTCGTAGTCACAATGGTAAAAGTTTCCAGTCTCTCGTCATCATTTTCCTTGTCACGCCAGCGTGCCCATAGTCCGGCCATACCAAAAGGCTCATCACCGCCCAATCCAATGAAATAGGGTTGTTTCACGCTGCCCTGTTTTTTCCACTCATAAAAACCGTTGGCGGGAACTATGCATCGACGCTTCCTGAATGGATCTTTGTACGCGGGTTTTTCTGTCAGTGTCTCCGCACGGGCATTGATCATCCTGTTACCAATCGACTTATCCTTGGCCCAAAACGGCACCAGCCCCCAGCGCAGCATGCTGATTGTCCGTTCGCCATGCTCATCGGCACGCACCACCGCTACAAACTGTGTCGGCGCGATATTAAATCGCGGCTCAATATCCGGGGGATTCTCGACGCCGAATATCCGGGTCACCGCCTCGGCAGGCGAATAAAATGCGAATCGACCACACATCAGGGACGCAGACCGACCCCGCGTCGCAGCAGGTAGAGATTGAAGGCAAACAACA
>JAOTXR010000078.1 GCA_029862285.1 Gammaproteobacteria bacterium | reverse complement strand
AGGCATGCTCAGTAAACAGCTTATTCTCGGTGCGATGTGTATTGCATTTGGAATCTACTCAGCTGTTGTCTATACGCGTGGCACGGGCGTTACCGGTGCTGTTGTGATGAACGATCAGGCCCGCCATGGACAGCGGATTTATCAAGAATACAATTGTATCGCCTGTCACCAGATTTACGGTCTCGGTGGCTACATGGGACCAGATCTGACCAACGTTATCAGCAAGCGCGGCGAATCTTACGCCGAAGTCTTTATTACGGCCGGAACAGCGTCCATGCCGAATTTCGGGCTGGACGACTATCAGGTAAAAGCGTTATTGGCGTATCTCGGGTTTGTCGATGCTACTGGTACCTATCCAGCCGAAAACTACGAGGTCCGGTGGTACGGCACAGTTCAGCAGGAGGATGACCCGCAATGACGGGCGGCGCAGGTTCAGACGCGGGACTGAAGTTCATGCGGCTGGGGCTGCTGGCATTGGCCACAGGCATGCTGTTTGGCGTAATCGGTGGCTTTCAGTTTCTGTTTCCGGAGTTTCTACGGGAGCTGTTATTTACGAAAACACGGCCGTTGCATGTGTCGCTCGTTGTTGCCTGGATTTTCCTGATCGCAATCGGTGGCATCTACTACTATTTGCCACGCCAGTGTAACTTGCGACTGTGGTCGGGGCGGGCCGCCAGCCTGCATTTCTGGGTATACCTGGCAACAGGGCTTGCGATTCTCGGCTGTTATTTATCCGGTAAGTTCGGTGGCAGAGAGTATTTCGAATTTCCGCCGGTGCTCAGTATTCCGATCTTCCTGATGTGGTTTATATTCGGCTGCAACTATTTCCTGTCGTTGCGTCAGGAACGGGAACCCTGGCCGGTGTACTACTGGATGTGGGGAACCGGAATCATCTTCTTTTTCATCACATTCGCAGAGGCGCACCTCTGGCTGATTCCGTTCTTTCGCGACACCATGGTCCGTGAACTAATGGTCCAGTGGAAATCCTATGGGGCACTCACCGGTTCGTGGAATATGCTGGTCTA
This sequence comes from Gammaproteobacteria bacterium, assembly GCA_029862285.1. GTDB lineage: Bacteria > Pseudomonadota > Gammaproteobacteria > Steroidobacterales > JABDKV01 > JABDJB01. The sequence goes on along the minus strand of JAOTXR010000078.1, from coordinate 7,107 downwards.
CGGCACCGCGCTGTACGTGGCGACGGGTATCGGGCAGGACGATGCGCCGGCACGTTCGAAACTGGCCTTTGGCTTGTATTTCCTGGGTCTGTTCAACCTCATGTTCGGATGGGCTCATCATACCTATCTGGTGCCCTCGGAAACCTGGATTCGAACTTTCGCCTACATCGTCAGCATGACCGAACTTTTTATCTTCGGGCGAATAATTTGGACATGGCGCTCCTCGGTCGAATCCTGGCGAAAGAATCAATACTGTGCGGCTTACCGCTTCTTGTTTGCCGCCGATATCTGGGTATTCGCAAATCTTGCGCTCGCACTTGTCATTTCGGTGCCCGCCTTTAATGTCTTCACGCATGGCACTCATATTACTGTGGCTCACGCAATGGGCAGCACTATAGGGATCAATACAATGATCCTGCTGGCATCCGTTTTTTATGTGATTCGGGAGGAACTACCGCAAGAAGTACACGCAAAATGCTCCACACCGATCACGCTGGGGTTTTGGATTGCCAACTTGTCCCTCGCCGTGTTCTTTTCGGCGCTGATTCTCGCCGGTATCGGCAAGGGCCTGTATGACGGACCGTCCTTTCAGGAAATGATGCAGACCATACGGCCGTTCATAATGGTGTTCGCAGTATCCGGCGTGTCGCTGATGATCGGTCTCTGGATAGTGCTCTGGCACGCGTTTCGCCTGCTAGGCCGGGTGCAGCAGGCCGTCGAACCGACTGCGGCAATTGCACATCGTGCATGAACCACGGGTGAATAACAGCACCCACGAACCGGAGCGTCAGCTTTGATATTGCGTCGCTTCCCGCCGATGGGGGTTTACGAAACCTTATTCAAGTTTGCCGATGCGACTGGTCAGTACATGGGTGATTCCGGCACCCATCCGTGGGCTCAGGGCTACCCACTGACGACGCAGATACCGGGTGGTCCGTCACTTCCGACGTCCGTTGAAGTTGGTCATCTGGACTTGAAGTATCCCAAAGCGACCGGTGAGCCACCGCTATTGACTGCGATTGTGGACTACTACAACAGGTTCTATGACGCCGGTATTACTACAGACAACGTCGCAGTATTCGCCGGTGGACGGCCTGCCATATTTGCGACGCTGGCATTTCTTCTGGAAGACACCGCGATTGCAGTGGAGTCGACTGAATACACCCCATACTACGATATGCTGAATGTCCTCGGCCGCCAGGTCCACCTGATTCCCAGCAGGAGTGACAATCGGTTCCGCCCGTCGGTGGAGCAATACGAGATCGCACCCGGTGATGGCGCGCGCCGCTTCATGCTCGTAAAGAGTAATCCGTGCAACCCGACCGGGGTCGCGCTCGGCGGATCAGCATTGAAACAGCTGATTGACATGTTCAGTCGGTCCGAAAGTGGAGCGCTCATCGACGAGGCCTATGAGTTCTATTGCCATCCGGAGCCCGACAGCGCCTTGCGTTACATAGAAGATATCGATCAAACCAATATTTTCGTCATTGGAGCGGCAACAAAAGGGCTGCAGGTGCCGGGCATGCGTATAGGATGGGCCGTCGCGGCCAAAGAGCACATTGAAATTTTCCGGAATTATTCGTCATTTGGCATGGGTGGCGTTTCACGGGCGTCGCAACTTTATGTCACCGAGTTGCTGGCACTCGAGCGCGTAACGCAAGCCCGTAGTGCGATCGGCAAATATTATTCAGAGCAACGTTCCCGGTATGCCGAAGGCCTGGCAGCACTCGGGTTCGAGTTGTTTACCGGAACCGGAGGCTTCTATCACTGGGGGAGGGTGCCCGGCGGGCTGACCGGCGATGAGTTGAACGAGCGCCTGTTCCGTCATGGTGCCGGCATACTGCCCGGACGACTCTGCGACATGGCACGTTCGGCCGGCAAAACAAGCGAACTCGACGATTTCGTCCGCTTCTCGTTCGGGCCCCTGCAAGCTGATAGCTACCACCAGGACATGCAAATTCTCTCCACGTGTCTGGCCTAGGTCGGATACGCCTAACTCATGCAGGCGTCCACCCAGAAGCCGCCGGATTACTGGCATACGAAAAAAATTGACGAAGTCTTTCGGCGCTTCGATACGTCAGCAACTGGTCTAAGCAATACTGTTGCAAAACGGCGTTTGGCTGAACATGGGCCGAATGTTATCCCCGACAAGAGCCGCCGTTCGTTATTCAGATTGTTCCTGGGACAGTTTTCCGATTTCATGATGCTGGTCCTGCTGGGCGCAGCGTTGATTTCGGGCATCGTGGGCGAACCGCAGGACACTATCGCCATCCTGGTGATAGTGATGCTAAATGCCATCGTCGGCGCGGTGCAGGAATTCCGTGCGGACCGCGCGCTGGCGGCGCTGCGGACAATGACCATATCCGGGGCACAGGTGCTACGCGATGGCCGGGTGGTGTCTTTGGCCGCCTCGCAGCTGGTACCAGGCGATGTCGTCCTGCTCGACGCGGGCGAAGTTGTGCCGGCCGACCTGCGACTGCTCGAGACCGAAGAGCTGCAGGCCGATGAATCAGCACTAACCGGGGAGTCCCAGCCGGTCGACAAACAACCGGCGTGCGTAACGGAAGTCGATCTGCCGCTTGGCGAGCGTAAGAATCTCGCGTTCAAGAGCACGTTGGTCACGCGCGGGCGTGGGCAGGGCATCGTGGTCGCTACCGGGCTCGAAACGGAAATCGGCTGCATAGCCGAACTGCTGCGAAGTGGGGTGGAGGTAAAAACCCCGCTGCAGGTACGGCTGGCGCGCTTTGGCCGTCGCATCTCCGTTGCTATTCTCGCTATTTGTCTTGTGGTGTTTGTCGCAGGTCTGCTGCAGGGCCAGCCGGTCATGCTGATGTTGCTTACTGCCGTGAGCCTGGCCGTCGCGGCGATACCCGAAGCGCTGCCCGCCGTGATCACGGTGTCACTGGCGCTGGGTGCCCGCAAGCTGGTCCGGTTCAAAGCGCTGGCGCGTAACCTGCCTGCGTTGGAAACACTCGGGTCGGTGACCTACATCTGTACCGATAAAACCGGCACGCTCACGCGTAATCGCATGGCTGTGGAGTTGTACTTTGCCGCCGGTGAACGGCGTGGCAAATTGCCTCAATCCGGATCTGGTGCGGCGTGGGAAGAACTGGGCCGGGCGATTGCGTTGAACAACGATGTAACGCAGGCGAATGGGCAACCGGTCGGTGAACCGACTGAACTGGCGTTGTTCGAGGGTGCGGCGGACGCCGGACTTGATAGAGCGCAGCTGGAACAAGAGTGGCCGCGGGTAGCAGCGATTCCATTCGACAGCGAACGACGGCTGATGACCACGCTGCACCAGGCAGCCCATGGCGTCATCGCTTATATCAAGGGCGCACCGGAGCAGGTGCTCGCGCATTGCGACAGCGCGGTGGAATTGGCCGGGCAGACGTCGTCATTCAAAGCCGAAGCAATATTGACCGACGCGGCGCAATTAGCCAATGAAGGTTATCGGGTACTGGCACTGGCAAAGCGAAATTTGCCGAGTGTGCCGGTGCCACTGAAAGCGGCTGCAATAGAACGGGACCTGACATTTATTGGACTGGTCGCGTTGATTGACCCGTTACGATCCGCAGTACCACAGGCGATGGCAGACTGCCTGAAAGCGGGAATCACACCGGTCATGATCACCGGCGACCATCCCGGCACAGCCAAAGCGATCGCCGGACGCCTGGGTCTGTCCAATACTGATGAAAGTTTGCTGACCGGCAGCGAACTGGAGCAATTGTCCGATGAGGGACTTGCGGCGGTCGCAAAGTCGATACGGATTTACGCCCGCGTCAATCCGGCACAGAAGTTACGCATCGTCAAAGCCTTGCAGGCGAGCGGCGAGTTCGTTGCCATGACGGGCGATGGCGTGAATGATGCGCCGGCTCTGAAACGGGCCGAAATTGGCGTGGCCATGGGGCGCACCGGTACCGATGTGGCCCGCGAGGCCGCGGACATCGTGTTATTGGACGATAATTTTGCCACTATCGTAAAAGCGATCCAGGCCGGTCGGCGCATCTTCGATAACATACGTAAGTTCATCAAAGACACGATGAGTTCGAATTCCGGCGAGATCTGGACACTGTTTCTGGCGCCATTTCTGGGTTTGCCAATTCCCTTGCTGCCGATTCACATTCTGTGGATCAATCTGCTCACCGATGGGCTGCCGGGTCTGGCTTTTGCCGCCGAACCGGCCGAGCCGGATATCATGGATCATGCGCCGCGGCCACCCGATGAGAGCATTTTCGCTCACGGTATGTGGCAGCATATTCTGTGGATGGGGTTGTTTGTAGGTGGTCTTTCAATCGCGGCGCTGGCGTGGGCCGTCGTGCGCGGAGTCGAATACTGGCAGACTGTGGTGTTTACCGTATTGGCCGTTTCACAGCTGTTTCACTCATTGGCGGTGCGTAGCGAAACGGCATCGTTATTTCGCATTGGCTTGTTCAGCAATCTCCCCATGCTAGGCGCTGTACTCCTGGCATTGTCGTTGCAGATGGCATTGATCTACGTCCCTGCACTGAACACCGTGTTTCACACGCAGCCGCTGCCAATGTTCGATCTGGCGATTTGCCTGGCGTTGTCTTCACTGGTGCTGGTCGCCGTAGAGATCGAGAAAACACTGGTGCGGCGTGGTTTGCTTTACAGGGTCATGGGGGAGGGGAGCGCCGGGTAAATCTGTGCGGTGGTCGAACCCCTGGCTACGCTGGCAACGCTACACTGCCCCTGGATTCCTGACATTGATTGCGAACACACAGGTTATGATTCTCCCATGAGACGCAAGATTATTATCATGGGAGCCGCGGGACGCGACTTCCATCTGTTCAATTGCTGTTACCGGGATAACCCGGGCTTCGACGTCGTTGCTTTCACTGCGACTCAGATACCGCATATTGCCAATCGCCAGTATCCGGCGACCCTGGCAGGCTCACTGTACCCGGACGGTATCCCCATCTTTGCCGAAGATGAATTGGGTCAATGGCTTGACGACAATGATCTCGACGAAGTCATTTTTGCTTACTCCGACGTAAGTCTCGGCTACATAGACAACCGCCGTAAGTTAGTCGAAGCGCACGGCGTGAGCTTCTCGTTGTTTGACGTGGATGCATCGATGCTGCCATCGAAAAAACCGGTAATTGCCGTCACGGCCGTTCGCACCGGCAGTGGCAAGAGCCAGGTATCGCGACGAATCACGGATATCCTGCGAGACATGGGTAAAAAGACAGTCGCTATCCGGCATCCGATGCCCTATGGCGACCTTGCCAGACAGGCCGTGCAACGCTTCGAGACCTACCAGGATCTGGAGCGGCATAAATGTACCATTGAGGAGCGCGAAGAGTACGAACCCCATATCAGTAACGGCGTTGTTGTTTACGCCGGGGCTGACTATGCGGCGATTCTGGCAGAAGCGGAAAAAGAAGCTGACGTCATAGTCTGGGATGGCGGTAATAATGACACACCATTTTATGAACCTGATCTGTGGATTACCGTTACCGACCCGCATCGGGCAGGGCATGAGCTCGAATACTTCCCGGGCACAGTCAATTTCGAGCGTGCCGATATTATCCTGATAAACAAGACCGGTTACGCAGACGAAGAAAAAATCCGCGTCATCGAGGAAAACGCCAGGAAGCTCAATCCAGAAGCCACCATTCTTCGTCGCAAGTCTCCCTTGAGCGTCCCGAACAGGGATGCAATAAGCGGCAAACGTGTGTTGGCGATCGAAGACGGGCCCAGCACGACACATGGCGGCATGCCGTTTGGTGCCGCCGTGCTGGCAGCGATGGAAAACAACGCCGCCGGGCTCGTGGATCCAAGACCGTCGGCCGTCGGGGAAATTGCCGCGACATTCAAACAGTATCCGGACATTGGTAATTTGTTACCGGCGATGGGTTATGGCGAGGCGCAGATCCGCGATTTGGAGGCGACCGTCAACGCGATTGATTGTGACCTCGTGCTGGTGGCCACGCCCATAGACCTCACGCGTCTGATCAATATCAAGAAACCCTGCATGCGCATAGGCTATGGCCTGCCTGCTGCGGATGGCGCGCTGACTGATGCAGTGAAACGGATCGTTTCGTAGTTCAAGCCCTAAGACACATCGGGTTTCTGTTTCTGCAAGAATCGAACGGCCGCCTGGCCGTGATCGCGAAAAATAACGGGTCCCTTATATCTATAGGACCGATTACATCCCACTCATAAGAATCCCAACTATACTCAAGCGGAAAAGAGGGGAAAGCTATCCTTGCGCGGCCAAAAGCAAGGGGATAAAGGGGCAACCACGTGGCAGCATTGCCCATGCCACTCATTGAAATACAGCTTTTCCGGATTGTACGAAGAGTGTTTTGCTGAAAGCGGCTCGCTCGTTTCTCTGGCTAAGCGAGACCAGAGACTTGAAGAAAACGTCAGCCACCAGAGATTCGCCGTCATCAAGGCAAAAAGGAGATAACAATGAAGTGGGTACGTAGGCTCATGCAGTTGCTCTTGCCGGCATCATTAATAGCGTTGCTGCTAGCTGGCACCGTGCTTGCACAATGCGCGCCAGAGGATTCAAACTGCCAGGACGGAATCATCATTTTTGGTGAAACGGATTACGGGCCAGGCCTCGGTGGTCACCGGGAAAGTCCAATCCCGCAGGAAAGTCGCGGTGGCGCCATTGGTAATTCCCTAAACATCGGCACGCCAAAGTCCTCACGACTGAAACCATCACAAACGCCGGTAGACGGAGACTTCGCGCGCTCCACGGGAGAGACTACCGGGAAAAATCAAGTCCTTTCTCCGAGTCAGGTATTTACCGATCTCGTTACCACGGCGAATCCAGTAGTCTCAGCGCTACCTGGCCTTTTACCAACATCCTGTGGGGACAACTGCAATAAGACAATTCCGTCTGGGCAAAACAATGAAGGATTGCAGGGCGAAGATCCCGACTCGCGTTCGACTGCTGAATCCGATCCCGTAAATGCCGCTACAGGCGAGTTCTATATCGAAAATTACGACTTATCCCTGCCCGGCAAAGGAGTCCCCTTTGTTTTTATCAGAACTTACAGAAGTCAAACAGACTTTCAGAGCGAATTGGGATTCGGGTGGGATCACAATTATAACCAACGTCTGATTCCGAGC
>JAOTXR010000434.1 GCA_029862285.1 Gammaproteobacteria bacterium | reverse complement strand
CGTGACGGCCAATACGATATACGCAGTACGCAACCATGTGCCCGAAGCACACATCGTCAAGTTGGGGACAATGGGCGAGTATGGAACACCCGAAATCGATATCGAAGAGGGCTGGATAGACATCGCGCACAAGGGGCGGAGCGACCGCTTCCTTTTCCCGCGGCAGGCCGGCAGTTTGTACCACACCACCAAGATAATGGATACGGATCTACTTTGGTTTTACGTACGGATGTGGGATCTGCGGGTAACCGATCTGATGCAGGGTCCGGTGTACGGAATGAGCACAGATGAAAACACCGGGAACGACGAGCGACTGATGCCATTTTTCTGCTACGACGAGATCTTCGGCACCGCACTGAACCGCTTCGTGGTTCAGGCGGTGGCGCAGTATCCGTTGACAGTTTATGGTGAAGGTGGACAGACTCGTGGCTATCTCAATCTCAAAGACACGCTCAATTGCGTCAGACTGTCAGTCGAAAATCCGCCTCCGTCAGGCGAGTTACGCATCTTCAACCAGTTCACCGAGACCTTTAGTGTCAATGATCTCGCCAGCCGGGTGAAAAAGGTCGGCGACACAATGGGACTCGAGGTACAAATCGAAAAAATCCGGAACCCGCGAAAGGAAAAAGAGGATCATTATTACAATCCGGCGCACACCGGTTTGCTGGAACTGGGCCTCGAGCCGCATTATCTCACCGACGACGTGCTCGGCGAGATGCTGGAAATTGTAATGCGTCATCGCGACCACATTCACAAACACAAGATCTTCCGGGGCGTTAAGTGGGCCTGAAGTGGCTGGTGACTGGTGGATGCGGTTTTATTGGTTCCAACCTGATCGGGCAGCTTACTGCCGAGGGTGGTCATGACATTCGCGTGATCGACAACCTGTCACACGGCACCCGCGAGCAGCTCGCTGCGGTCTGTACCTTTGAAGAAATTCCGGCAACAGAGACCGGGCCACTGCAGGGATGCCAGCTGATGGTCGCCGATATCTGCGATGCGTCAGCTGTCATGCGCGCCGCCCGGGGTGTCGATGTCGTGGTGCACCTGGCAGCCAATGCCGGTGTGGCCCTGTCGGTGGCCAATCCATTGCGCGACTGCGAAATCAACATTCTCGGAACGCTCAATTGCCTCGAAGCCTCACGGGCGAATGATGTCGGGCGATTTGTGTTTGCATCGAGCAGTGCTCCGGTGGGCGAAGTCGAGCCGCCGATAAACGAGCAGTCTGTGCCACGTCCATTATCGCCTTATGGCGCCAGCAAACTTGCCGGGGAAGCCTATTGTTCGGCGTACGCGGGCAGCTTTGGCTTGCAGACCGTGGCGTTGAGATTCAGTAATGTCTATGGGCCAGGTTCGGGCAAAAAAAGCAGCGTGGTCGCCCGCCTTATCCGGAAGGCCATGGCCGGCGAACCTATGGAGATATACGGTGACGGAGCACAGACACGCGACTTCATTTACATCGCCGACCTGTTAGATGCCATCAAGCTCGCGGCGACTACCCAGGGCCTTCGCGGTGAGTTGTTTCAGATTGCGACCAGCCACGAGACTTCTGTGAGCGAACTGCTGGCAAGGTTATTGCCCATCCTGCAACAGGCCGGTATAAAACCCGGCGAAGTCATTCATGATCAACCGCGTACCGGTGACGTGCGTCGTAGTTTCGCAGACACCACGCGGGCACGCGAAAGGATGAACTGGCAGCCAGCTGTCGGGCTGGATCAGGGTCTGGAGCAAACGGTCGCCTGGTTTGTCGAGGCAGGGAAGAGCCGGGTCGCCTGAAGCGCGTCGCGGCTTACTGTAAACTGGCGCGCCTATGGCTATCCGTACCCGTTTCGCACCCAGTCCGACCGGTTACCTGCATGTAGGCGGCGCACGGACTGCGTTGTTCTGCTGGCTTTATACCCGGCGCAAGGGCGGCACGTTCGTGTTACGCATTGAGGATACCGATCGCGAGCGCTCCACGGATGCCTCAGTCCAGGTCATCCACGATGCGATGGCATGGCTGGGCCTGACGGCGGACGAGGGCCCGTACTATCAGACCGAGCGTTTTGACCGGTATAACGAAGTAATTGACCAGTTGCTGGCGGCCGGTTACGCCTATCGTTGTGATTGTTCCCGCGAGCGACTCGATGCGCTGAGACAGGAACAACAGGCGGCTGGTCTAAAACCACGCTATGACG
>JAOTXR010000435.1 GCA_029862285.1 Gammaproteobacteria bacterium | reverse complement strand
CCCGAAAAACAAGCGGCCAACGATGTCGGCCCGGCTCAGGACTCAGCGTCTATCGACCAGGATGCTGCTGCGGCCTCGATGGGGCCGGAGCTACCACCCGTCAATGCGGAGTTAGCGGCACCCGTGGCCGTCAGCACTTTGACGCGCACACGCTATGTCGCGCCCAAGTATCCAAGGGTCGCAGAACGCCGAAATTTGTCGGGTTGGGTCGACATAGTTTTCACCGTAGACATCGATGGAACGACCAAGAACATCGAAATTCGCAACTCGGAACCGGGCGATACTTTTGTCAGCGCAGCGACGAAAGCTGTTGAAAAATGGGAGTTTATGCCCATATTTGAAAACGGTATCGTGGTGGAAAAACGCGCTGGCGTGCGGATGATGTTCGCCATCGAGTAAGCCACATACGCGCAAACCCTTGCATTTGTAACAAAATGACCGCGCTGGACCAGTTCTAATTATCCCGTTACCCTAAGTGTGGAATACGCATTTGGGGATCAATGGTGTCAGAACCGCTCGCTGCCGAAGCTGACCAGCCCGGCCGAAAACAACAGCAACGATCGATAGTCACCCAGCAGAAGTTGCTCGACGCCGCCGTCGAGGCATTCTCGGAAAATGGTTTCAAAGGCACCTCGACGCGGGACATTGCGGAACGAGCCGGTGTCCATCACCCGCTGATCACCTACCACTTCAAGAACAAAGACCAGCTGTGGCGCGCGGCAACCGATCAGGTCTTTACGGAATTCGGCGGCCTGCTCGCACGGGCGCTTAAGGAAAGCGCCGAGCGCGACCCCAAAAAACGTTTCAAGTCCATGATTCGTACCTTTGTGCGCCACGCCAGGAGCCAACCGGCCGTGCACAAGATTATCGTACAGGAATCAAGCACTGCGAATCCTCGAATGGACTGGCTGGTGAAAACGCACCTGAAGCCGTTCTTCCAGGCAACGATAGGACAAATCGAAGAGCTGCAACGACACGGTATCGCCGTTAATGGCAACCCGGCACTGCTCTATCACATGGTTCGCCTGTCAGCCGGCGGCATGCTCGCACTCGAGTACATGTTGCTCGGCACCAGCGATATCGATCTTCGGAATGACGACACACTGGAGGAACTCGTCGACATGATCGTGCGCGTTTATTTTCCGGGTGAGATCGGCGGCAGCGCCTGACTCAGGCGCGATCGGTCTGTAGCTCGGCCTGAATCTCTGCGACGATAGACAACGCGATCGCCGCCGGTCCCCGACCACCAAGCTCAATCCCTGCGGGACCATGCAGCCGCTCCCGCAAAACCTCGGCATCTGTGCCAATTTCCGACAGAAGACGATCTCGTCGCCCGGGCGGACCCAATAAACCGATGTAGGCTATTTGGGTACGAGCCAGGTGGCGCAGGTAGCCGCGATCACTTGTGAGGTGATGACTCATTACAACCGCAGCATCAAACTCTTCCAGCGAAAGATTCGCCGGCAAGTTGTCAACCTCACAGCACACTGTAGCCACCGCGGTCGAAAAATCGGCTTTTTCTAAATACCCGGGGCGATGATCAGCCACTGTGCATCGCCAGCCCATTTCACTGGCGAGCCGAACAACAGGCTCAGCATCCAGGCCTGCACCCAGCACGAGGATACGTGGCGCCGGCTGCACCAGGATATTGAGAACCTGGTATGTCTCCGTGCCCTCGGTCAACACTTCGCTGGTGCCGAATGAGCGTGCCGTATCGGCGCCGCGCACCATGCTCGCGGCGAGCGGCACAGTCGCCGAGGAACTTTCTACGACGAATGCCGCCTGCGCTTCGAGATCCCGCGCCACCAGATCGCGAATACTCGTAAAGGGCTCGTAACGTTCTTGCGACAAGAGCGGCTGCAACAGGACCCGCATCAGGCCATCGCAGCCGACCCCCAACCCCCACAACTCCTCATTGTCCATTGCGAGGTCATAGGTGACGAGCTGTGGACTCCGCGATTCGATGACCTGCTGGGCACGAATCGCGAGATCTCCTTCAAGGCAGCCACCCGAGAGCATGCCCTGGAAGATGCCGTGTTCGTCGACAAGCATCATTGCTCCTGCCTTGCTATAGGTCGACCCTTCTGTGTGCACAACGGTCGCAAGTGCCATCGGCGCCTGTCGATCACGGCGCGAATCGAAAAAGTGCATCAAGGGTGCAATAAGCATTAGAGCCT
>JAOTXR010000433.1 GCA_029862285.1 Gammaproteobacteria bacterium | reverse complement strand
GCGGCGAGTTTTATGCAGCCGGCAGAGCAGGCGAGCGCTTTGCCGTGCGCAATTCCGGTGCCGTTGCTGTAGTCGAAGGCGTCGGTGATCATTGTTGTGAATACATGACTGACGGTGTAGTCGCGGTACTGGGCGAAACCGGGGTCAATTTTGGTGCCGGGATGACGGGTGGTTTTGCCTATGTGCTCGATGAGCAGCGTGATTTTGTCGATCGTTGCAATCAAGAGTTGATTGACATTAATCGGATTACGCCGGAAAGCATGGAAGCGCATTTGCACCATCTGCGCAGCCTGATCGAACGCCATGCCGAAGAAACCGGCAGCGTCTGGGCGCAGGAAATCCTGGACGACTTTCGCACCTATCTGGGCCGGTTCTGGGTGGTTAAACCCAAAGCCTCAGATATCGACAGCCTAATGGAAGCATTGCAGCGGGCGGCCTGATGAAAGAATACCCATTACAGTTTTTGAAAACGCCGCGTCAGGACCCGGAAAAGACACCGGCCAATGAACGCACACGCAATTTTCGTGAAATTTATGGTCAGTATCAGCAGCGTGATGCCGAGGTACAGGCAGGGCGTTGTATTAATTGTGGTGTGCCGTTTTGCGAATGGAAATGTCCGGTGCACAACTATATTCCGGCCTGGCTGGATTTAGTTCGCGACGGCAATTTGTTCGAGGCCGCTGAGTTATCGCATCAAACGAATTCTCTGCCCGAAATTTGTGGCCGCATTTGCCCACAGGACCGGCTATGTGAGGGCGCCTGCACGCTAAACGATGGTCTGGGTGCGGTCAGCATCGGCAACATCGAAAAATATATTACCGATGAAGCGCTGCGTCAGGGCTGGCGGCCGGACATGTCCGGTGTGGTCAGCATCGGCAAAACCGTCGCGATCGTTGGCGCTGGACCAGCGGGTTTGGGTGCAGCCGATATTCTGGTGCGAAACGGCGTCAAGCCGGTGGTATACGATCGCCATCCATTGATTGGCGGGTTGCTGACCTTTGGTATTCCGCCTTTCAAGCTGGAGAAACAGGTAGTCGAAACCCGCCGCAGCATACTGAGCGAAATGGGTGTCGAGTTTGTACTTGGTACAGAGATTGGCAAAGACATCGCTTTTGATGAATTGCTGCAACGTTACGATGCGGTGTTTGTCGGCACCGGGGCCTATACGCCTGTCACCGGTAATCTTCCGGGCGGTGACCTGCCTGAGGTCTACCAGGCCCTGCCATATCTGATTGGCAATATTAATCGCGAACTCTGCCTCCCCGATGCCCTGCAGGACTTTCTCGATATGCGTGGCAAACATGTCGTGGTACTGGGCGGCGGTGACACTGCTATGGACTGCAATCGCACCGCTATACGTCAGGATGCTGCCAGTGTGAACTGCACTTTTCGGCGCGACGAAGGCAGCATGAATGGATCACAGCGTGATTATCAGGCCAGTCGTGATGAGGGCGTGGAGTTTCTCTTTAATCGTCAGCCAACAAAAATTATAGGTACAGACAAGGTGACCGGTGTAGAGCTGATGCAGACGCGGCTTGGCGCGCCCGATGCCAGCGGCAAAGCGGTCACTGAAAATATTCCAGGCACCGAAGAGGTCATCGCTGCTGATGCGGTCATCATTGCTTTTGGTTTTCGTCCCAGCCCGCCGGCCTGGCTGACCGAGCACGGTGTCGCTTTACTGGATGACGGCCGCGTGGATGTCAGCGGTCAATCCGCCTATCCGTTTCGTACCAGTCATGAAAAAGTCTTTGCCGGTGGCGACATGGTGCGCGGCGCTGATTTAGTTGTTACCGCTGTGTTCGAAGGTCGGGAAGCGGCGCGCGGCATTCTCGATTACCTGGACATCAACTAGCCAGAGTTTAGTTTCATTGGGCCATGCGGTTAGCAGAACGCCGATCGCTGAATGGAAATTCGCTTAGCAGTTTGCCAGTCCGGTGCTGAACGGAATGGCTGGATGAAATGCTGATCGTGTGCCATCCAGTGGCGGATTAGACTGACCGTGATAACTGAACACCGCAGACAACTTAACTTTGTCGGTCTGGTTTTTCCCGGCCGCATGCAAGCTGCGGCAATGAAACAACAACAAATCGCCAGGCTGCAGATCAACGGTAATTGCACTGTCGATCAAAGATTTATTTTCGGGCAGGTCGGGCATAAAGAATTTTTTTTCGTCAAAGCGCTCG
>JAOTXR010000432.1 GCA_029862285.1 Gammaproteobacteria bacterium | reverse complement strand
TTTCGGCAGGATGCGGCACGGCCCATGCAACCGGACCCGAAGATGTCTTACTTTGCATCGTCCTTGCGGTATCAAAGCGAGTCCAGGTCTACGCAGTGGCCGAGGGCATCGCGATGCCTGGCAATAATCCCTCGCATCAAGCGCGAGCTTGGGCCGCACTCGGGGCTGCCCTTGGCCGGTTGCAGAAGTTTCCGAGTAGCAAATTCGACCTTATCCAGATTCTGCTAACGGGCGAAAAGCGGAAGTTTCTGGTTTGTATCCACCGGTTGAAACCGCAACCCAAAGCAAACATCTGCAAGGCGCCCTCACTGACGCCAACCCCGACTAAAGATCATCGCCCGTTGCGCAGTAGCGGGTCTACCCGCGGCTGCCTGTTTTTGCCTACAATTGTCTCGATGAAGAAATCATTTTGGCTGATCGGATCGCATCTTGTGGCATTACTGCTGGGATTCGCGGCCGGCGTCTATTTCCTGCCGATTCTGACTGCACCTCCACCACCCTCGCTGTCGGAGATTCGGGAAATGGCCACCGGTGCCCGGTTCTCGGGTGAATTCCGCCGCGACTTGAAAGATAGCGATGCGCTGCATTGGGGCGAGGGAAAAGTGTTTATCGGAGACGAGGCCATCTCGCTGGAAGGCAGTATCGCGCCGGGGCCGGACTATAAGCTGTACCTTTCTCCCGAGTTTGTTGAAACCGAAGCAGATTTCAGTGCTATGAAATCTGCCATGGCGCGTGTCGGTGACGTGAAAACTTTTGAGAATTTTGTTGTACCCGTGCCAGCATCGATTGACCCGAGCGAATTTACGACCGTCATTATCTGGTGTGAATCATTTGGCCAGTTCATTACCGCCGCGAAATACAGGTGATCAGGCTGCCTGAGCAGGACAGTCATTGAACAACAATCTGTCCGCGCCTCGCTGATGTCAATCGTCAGGCAGGTGATGACGAATGATCTGTTGTCGTCGGTAAGTAGGTGCTGAGTGCGACGCACGGGAAGACGTATGGGGCGGGTTTGTTACCATTGAGATGCGAGACGGAATACGTTGTGTCGGTTAACATCGGTATGCATCCAAGCGTAAATGTGCACTACGGCGATTCGAGCGATGAGTGTGAACCACAGGCAACCCGGGACAATCGAATGCTGAACTGGTTGAAAAGATTGCAACAGGCTGCGTTATGCGTGCTGGCTCTGCTGGCCGCTGACATCGTGCCGGCAGCCGAACAACATTTGCTTTACGTGGCGCGCGCGCCCAGGGATCGCGATGGCTTTCGCAACCTGCAGCCATCGATCGAAGTGTTCGATGTTGATGATGGACATGCGTTGCTCAAGGTGATTCCGCTGAATGCGCCGATCGGAACGACCCCGGTGTCGAATATCCGCGGCATCACGGCGAGTGCGGCAACCCAAACGCTCTATATTTCGCACTACGGCAGTTACAAGGATCTGCGGCCCGGCGGCAAGTTGTCGGGTCACGTACTCGCACTGGACCTGGAAAACGACGGCGTTTTGTGGAATCGCGCTTATCCGTCGTCGGTGGATCGTGGCGCTGTAACGCCGGACGGCAGCAGGGTGTTTATGCCGTCCGGGGAACTCGCGCCCACACCATTTTTCTACACGATCGATGGCGCCACGGGTGTGGAGCAGCCGGAGCAGCGCGTTCCCGTCGCACCGTACACGCATAACACGGTCGTGACGCTGGATGGTTCGCGGGTGTTCATGACCGCGTTCGGTGGCTTCAGTAACCGGAACTACGAACCCTATATCCACGTGGCTGATACAAGGACTTTGGAGGTGGTGGCGAAGATTGGACCATTCGCGGCTCATATCCGGCCGATTACGATCAACGGTGCGGCCACGCTGGTGTTTGCCAACGTCAATAATCTGATTGGCTTCCAGGTCGGTGATGTTGCCAGCGGTGAAGTTCTTTACAACGCGAGTGCGCCCGCCGCAAAGGATGCAAAGCCGGGACGCAAAGCGGTTGTCAGTCACGGCATTTCAATGACGGCTGACGAAACAGAAATCTGGGTGGTCGATCAGGTGCAGTCGGGTGTGCATGTATTCGATGTCACGGGTTTGCCCGGGTCGCCACCGGTCTGGAAGCAGTACATCGATACCCATGACGGCAGCGAGCAGGACGCGGACGGTAATTATCTTTACGGGGAAGACGGTATCGTGAACCAGCCC
>JAOTXR010000077.1 GCA_029862285.1 Gammaproteobacteria bacterium | reverse complement strand
AGTTCAACCAGTTGTCCGGCGATATCAATAAACCGCTGTTCAACCGGGCATTGCGCGGCCACTACCCGCCTGGATCCACCATTAAGCCCATACTTGCTTTGGCAGCGCTGCATTATTCGGTACGCAGTCCACGTCAGTCCCTGATTTGCCCCGGTTATTACATGTTACCCGGTGACGATCACCGTTATCGCGACTGGAAAAAAGAAGGTCACAAAGAAGTTGATCTGGCATCTGCGGTCGAAGAGTCCTGTGACGTCTATTTTTATGATCTTGCCCTGGAGCTCGGTATCGACCGAATGTACGAATTCATGAGCTACTTCGGATTCGGGCACACAACTGGCGTCGACATTAGCGGAGAGAAAACCGGGCTGATGCCGTCGCGCGACTGGAAACGCCGCTCATTTAGCGAACGCAGCGAGCAGGTTTGGTTTCCCGGTGAAACGCTCATAACAGGAATCGGCCAGGGATTCATGTTAACAACTCCACTGCAGCTAGCGCATGCGACAGCAACACTCGCCGCACGTGGCAAGCGCTACAAGCCGCGCCTGATAAATGCCGTTCGCAATCCCCTTACATCTGAACTTGTCGAAAATCCACCGGTAGAGCTGGCACCGGTTCCGGTAGAGAAACCTGAATACTGGAACAGTGTTACCAAAGCCATGACCAGGGTCGTTCACGGAGAACATGGCACCGCCAGGGGAATCGGGTTTGGACTGGACTACCAAATCGCGGGCAAGACAGGAACGGCGCAGATTTTCACTATCGGCCAGGAAGACGAATACGATGCTGAACGAGTCGCAGAGAGGCTACGACATCACGCTCTATTCATCGCCTTTGCGCCTGCGCAGCAACCCGAGATTGCTATTGCGGTAGTAATCGAAAACGCCGGTAGCGGCGCTGCAGCTGCTGCGCCGGCGGCACGAGCAATGCTCGACGCGTGGTTTAGCGACGGCGATGAACCCGTGATCGCCACCAGTAATCCGCAGGCAGACCGGTGATATTCGCCGAGGGCGAAAACTATCGGGAAACGCGCCCACTGGGTATCGTCGGCAGCGTTTTGCGTCAAATGCACCTGGATGGGCCGCTGCTATTGGCGCTGATCATGGTCGCATCGATGGGCATTTTTGTCTTGTACAGCGCCTCGGGACAGGATTCCGAAATTGTGGTCAAGCAGGCGGTGCGTTTCGGTATTTCTCTCCTGACGCTATTCCTGGTTGCCCAGGTCCCGCCACACTTCCTGCGCCTATGGGCGCCGTGGTTTTATCTGCTTGCGTTGTTGTTGCTGCTGAGCGTACTGATCACCGGCGACATCGGCAAAGGGGCACAACGCTGGCTGGATCTGGGATTCGTCCGTTTCCAGCCGTCTGAAATTATGAAGCTGGCATTGCCGTTGGTCGCCGCCTGGTACCTGCACCAGCGCCAGCTTCCACCGACACTCCAATCTACCCTGGTAGTCGCTGTGCTGGTCCTCGTGCCCACCGTGCTGATCGGAATGCAACCGGATCTCGGCACGGCGCTGTTGATTGCAGCATCAGGCATCATAGTGATCCTGCTCGCCGGCATGAATCTCAAGCTGGTCGCAATCGCCGGTGCTCTCGGGCTGGCCCTGGCGCCAGTCATGTGGTCGTTCATGCAGGACTATCAACGCACCCGTGTACTGACGTTTCTCAATCCGGAAACCGATCCGCTCGGCGCCGGCTATCACATTATCCAGTCCAATATCGCTATTGGTTCCGGCGGAATTTTTGGTAAGGGCTGGAATAACGGCACACAGGCACAACTCGATTTTCTTCCAGAGCGATCGACGGACTTTATCTTTGCGGTCCTCGGTGAAGAGTTTGGTCTGCTGGGTATTTTGGTGCTGTTGGGTGTCTATATTTTTATCATTGGCCGCGGCATCCTGATTGCGGCGCAGGCGCCGAGTACTTTCTCACGATTGCTGGCCGGCGCGATCAGCCTCACGTTTTTTGTGTATGTGTTTGTTAACACCGGGATGGTCAGTGGATTGTTACCGGTAGTCGGTGTGCCATTACCCTTATTCAGCTACGGTGGCACCTCGATGGTGACCCTGATGGCGGGTTTCGGTATCCTCATGTCCATCCAAACCAACAGGAAACTGCTTTCGACGTGAGAACCCTTCTCTATTGCCTCGTATTGGCCCTGCTCCCCGGTCTATCAGGCGCCTTCGATACCCCCCAAATCGAGTCTTTTGTCCGCGATATCGTCGACAGGCACGGTCTCGATCGTCAATGGGTGCAGGAAATTATTGCCGAAGCAGAACTGAAGCAATCCATCCTGGATGCCATCAGCAGACCAGCCGAAAAGACCCGGCCGTGGCACGAGTATCGGTTACTGTTTATTAATGAACGCCGCATCAACGATGGCGTGGCCTTCTGGCAGGAACACCGGGACATTCTCGAGCGGGTGGCCGACGAATGCGGAATACCTGTCGGCATAATCGTTGCAATCCTGGGTATCGAGACGCATTACGGCACCCGCGCCGGCAGTTATCGCGTTATTGATTCGCTAAGCACGCTGGCCTTTGGATATCCGCCACGCAGCGACTTTTTCCGTGGGGAACTAGAACAGTTCCTGCTGCTTTCCCGCGAACACTCGATTGATCCGCTCGAAGCAGTCGGCTCGTACGCCGGCGCAATGGGAGCTGCGCAGTTTATTTCCAGCAGTTATCGCAAGTATGCAGTCGACGGCAGTGGTGATGGACGGGTCGACTTGTGGCAGGACTGGCGTGACGTTATCGCCAGCGTCGCCAACTATCTGCATGCCTTTGGCTGGCAAAGAGACGGGCCGGTGGCCGATGTGCTTGCAATCGATGCAGAAACGGCGGTGTCTTTCATGAGCGAAAAGCTGGAACTGCGCCACAAGGTAGCCGACCTGCGACGTTTCAATGTAGAACTAACCGGTGACCGCGACGACGATCTTCCCATCCTGTTATTCGAACTGGAAAATAAATCGGGCCCCGAATACTGGGTCGGCTACAATAATTTCTATGTGATCACGCGTTATAACCGCAGCCGCATGTACGCCATGGCGGTGCGCGAACTCGGACAGGCCATTACCGCCAGAGTAAGTACACAATGACCCGTTGTCTGTTGCACCTGCTTATCTACATCGCTTTAGTGGCCTGCGCCGCGACGCGCCACAGTGTGCCGACGGCCCCACGGACAAAGAACGATCCCCCACCAGCGTCCCGGACAAACAATTCTGCAAAAACAGCGCCATACCAGGTACTCGGCCAACGTTATTATCCGGTCACCGATGCTAACGGCTACCGCGAGCGCGGTGTGGCTTCATGGTATGGCGGCAAATTTCACGGCCGCGCGACAGCCAATGGCGAACGGTATGACATGCACCAGTACACCGCCGCCCACAAGACGCTGCCGCTACCGACCTGGGTACGGGTCACCAACCTGCGCAATGGAACTTCTGTGATCGTCCGCGTCAACGACCGCGGTCCCTTCGTCAAGAACAGGTTGATTGACCTGTCTTATGCCGCAGCTCAGAGACTGAACATGGTTGGCGACGGCACGACATTGGTCGAAGTCGAGGTCATCGATCCGGTTACTGTCGATACCTCGACTATCGTGCCGGCCGTGACAACGCCAACCACCTCGCTACCGGCCGATCGACAGATTGTTGCTGTGGATGATCCGGCGGCACTCGACCCGCAGCTTGCGATGCCACAGAAACCACAACAGGAAGCGGCCGCACCCAGCCTGTTTGTTCAGGTTGGTGCTTTTGGCGACCTCGGCAATGCGGAGCGTCTGCGCACAACCCTGTACAATGCCGGCATCGTCGATGTGCGCCTGGCTAGCGCGGACCTGGGCGGCACGATTGTGCACCGGGTACAAATCGGCCCGGTACTGGGCGTTGTGGAATATGACGTGCTCATGGCACGACTGGACTCGCTCGGTATCAATGACACGCACCTGGTCACCGACCAGTAACTCACTGCCATCTAAATGCCCCACAAGCAGGACGAACCATGCGACTGACTACTCTGTTGCTAATATTATTCATTGCCGTACCCGCGACGGCTATCGATGCCCCGGTTCCGGCGCCACCGCCCGTTCCCGGTTCGGCCTATTTCTTGATGGATTTCCAAAGCGGCCAGGTTATTGCCAGCAAGAACCCCGACCAACGAACGGAACCGGCAAGTATCACGAAGCTGATGACAGCGTATATCGCATTCAGTGCAATCGCCAACGGCACGCTGGCGCTGGACGAGCAGGTAACCGTGAGCAATAAAGCTTATCGTGCTGAAGGCTCCCGCATGTTTATCGAAGAACGCAAACGTGTCGCGGTAGAAGATCTGCTTCAGGGAATGATCATTCAGTCTGGCAATGATGCGAGCATTGCGCTTGCCGAGCACATTGCCGGCTCTGAAGAGACCTTTGCAGAACTGATGAACCAGTATGCCGAACGACTGGGGCTGACTGGCACATCGTACGAAAACTCGACCGGGCTGCCTGGAGAAACACACCTGTCCACACCACACGACATCGCAATGCTAACTGCTGCGCTGATCCGGGAATTTCCCGATTATTATCGCTGGTACTCCCACCGGGAATACACCTACAACGGCATCACCCAGCATAATCGCAATACACTCTTATGGCGCGATGATTCGGTCGACGGAGTCAAGACAGGACATACCGACTCTGCCGGCTATTGCCTGGTCGCATCAGCGCACCGGGACGGCACGCGCCTGATAAGCGTTGTGATGGGCACCTCAAGCCAAAAAGCACGCGCCGATGCCACCCAGGCGTTGCTCAATTACGGATTCCGTTTTTATGAAACCCACTCGCTTTACGACGCTGGCGTTCCAATAACCAGCGCCAAAGTATGGAAAGGCGACAACCGCGAGGTACAACTCGGCGTTCGCGATCAGATTTACGTGACGATTCCACGTGGCCACTACGAATCTCTGCGAGCGGAAATGGACCTGAAGTCGATTATAGTCGCGCCGGTTACGCCCGATAGCAAAGTGGGAATGATACGAGTGAGCCTGGGCGACAAGGAAATCACCAGCTCAGCTCTCTATCCACTCGAGCCGGTTGCTGCGGGCAGTATTTTTCGCCGTGCCATCGATGAGGTAATGCTGTGGTTCGAGTAAAGACGAATTCACCACTCCCGATTGTCTACCTGAACGGTGATTTTTGTCGGTTGGAAGACGCCAGCATCTCCGTTTTGGATCGCGGCTTCCTTTTCGGTGACGGAATCTACGAGATAATTCCGGTATACCGTGGCATGCCGTTGCAGCCAGACCGGCATTTGGCGCGGCTGAGCTACGGACTGAATGCAATCAGTATTGAAGATCCGTTGGGCCGCGATGGCTGGACCAGCCTGATAACAGATCTGATCGCCAGGAACGGCGAAGCAGACGTCGCCGTTTATCTCCAGGTGACCCGCGGAACGCCAGATTATCGCGATCATGCCTTCCCGGCCCACACAAAGCCGACTGCTTTTGCGATGTGCACGCCGCTACCGGAACTCAAGCCGGAACTGACGGAAAAAGGCATCGCCGCGATAACCCGCGCCGACAACCGTTGGGATCGCTGTGACATCAAGTCAATATCGTTGCTTGCCAATGTGCTGCTGCGTCAGGAGGCGGTCAATGCCGGGGTTGCAGAGACTATTTTGTACGATGGCGATCTGATTGCGGAAGGATCGGCGAGTAGCGTTTTTGCGGTGATCGGCGGCAAGATTATTACCCCCCCGGATGGCCCGGAGATCCTGCCCGGCACGACCCGTGATCTGGTGCTGGATCTGGCGGCTGCCGATGACCTGACCGCGCGCTTCGCCGAAATTTCCCGTACTCAGCTGGCAGGCGCAGACGAAATCTGGCTCGCCAGCTCATTGCGAGAACTACTGCCGGTCACGCTGCTCGATACCAGGCCAGTAGGCACTGGCAAGCCCGGACCTGTTTTTCGCCGCGTATATCAGCTTTACCAGGAACATAAACGCCGCATGCCGGAGCAGGCTGCGTGAACACCGAATCGTTGCTGGAATTTCCCTGCGAATTTCCTATCAAGGTGATGGGGCATCACACGGATGAATTTCGAGCAACAGTTGTAGAAATCGTCGCGCGACATACTGTGGGCGAGGAAGCCCGGTTTTCAACGCGCGCCAGCCGGGACGAGCGTTACCTGGCGCTGAGCTTTACCGTCAATGCTCACAGCCGGGAACAACTCGACGAGCTCTATCGCGAACTCAGCGGCAGCCAGCTGGTTCTCTTCGTACTGTGAACCAACCGGAATATCCGCTGCTGCGTGATCTGGGTCTGCAGGACTATGAGCCCGTCTGGCGGCAGATGCAGCACTTCAATCGCACGCGCGACGACCAGACGCGCGACGAAATCTGGTTTCTGCAACATCGGCCCGTGTTTACCCTTGGGATGAGCGCCAGTGCTGACCATGTCTTGATGCCCGGTGACATTCCGGTTATCGATATCGACCGTGGCGGCCAGGTGACCTACCACGGCCCCGGCCAGCTGGTGGTCTATCCGTTGCTAAACCTGAAACGACTCCAATTAGGTGTGCGGGCGCTGGTAACAGCGCTGGAACAATCCATAGTCGATACGCTTGCCAAATATGACATCGTCGCCGTGCCCCGCGCCGATGCCCCCGGCGTTTATGTGTCGGGCGCGAAGATCGCCAGTATCGGACTGCGGGTTCGACGCGACTGCTCCTACCATGGCCTGGCATTCAACATCGACATGGATCTCGATCCGTTCAAACGCATCAATCCCTGTGGCTTTGAAGGATTGGAAATAACCCAGATCGCTGCCCTGGGTGGCCCGGCGAAAATTACGGTTGTCCGCGACGACCTGGCACGCCAGTTGCTGGAAAAACTGGGCTACAATGCGCCACCCAAAATCAGCTTTCTCGGCGAACCCGAAACCACGGAACGCGCAACGTGAACGATAAATCACAACGAATTCGTTTGGAGCCCGGCCGCAAGATGAGCGCCGCCGACAAAATGGCGCGTATCCCGGTCAAAATCGAACCGACGACCAGGCCGCTACGCAAACCACCCTGGCTGCGGGTCAAATCGCCGGCAACGCCTGCCGTTGCTGCGTTGAAGAAGATCCTGCGTGAAAACCGTTTGTATACCGTTTGCGAGGAAGCAACCTGCCCGAACATCGCGGAGTGCTTTGGAAAAGGGACCGCGACATTCATGATCATGGGCGATATCTGCACCCGACGCTGCACTTTCTGCGATGTGGCACACGGCCGGCCAGCCGCGCTGGACACCGATGAACCGGCAAATCTGGCCAGAACGATTGCGGCGATGAACCTGCGCTACGTGGTAATCACTTCAGTCGACCGCGATGATCTGCGGGATGGCGGAGCCGCGCATTTCGCTGCGTGTATCAGTGCCGTCCGGGCCGCCTGCCCGAGCACCCGGATTGAGGTGCTGGTGCCGGACTTCCGGGGTCGTATGGATAAGGCGCTGGCCGCCATGGACCAGGCACCCCCTGATGTGTTCAACCACAACGTCGAGACGGTCCCCAGGCTGTACCGGCCGGTTCGGCCGGGGTCAGATTTTGATCATTCGCTGCGGCTGCTGTCCGAATTTGGTGCCCGCCACCCCGATATTCCGACGAAATCCGGGGTCATGCTGGGGCTTGGTGAGGAAATGGACGAGGTTGTGGAACTGATGAAATCACTTCGGAAACATGACATAAACATGCTTACGATAGGACAATATCTGCAGCCCAGCCGGCACCACCATCCGGTGGTTCGGTATATAAGGCCTGAGGAATTCATTGATCTGGAGAAGACCGGTTACGACCTGGGCTTCGATCATGTGGCCAGCGGGCCCCTGGTGCGCTCGTCGTATCACGCTGATCAGCAGGCCGAAACGGTCATCCCAGAGTCCGTCTAAAGACACCAAATTACATTAGTGTAAACACTTATTGAACCGGTGGCTTTCTATAATAAGCTAACTATAATGTCGCTCGTGCCGCTATCGGACAGGGCTTTTTTTGAGCCCCCCGGAGCGGGCTAAAAGGAAGCGGTTCTTAACCGAGCCCAGGGGGACAAGGCCGAATGGCCTGCCTTTTTTGTGCAAATACCCGGAGGTATTTTAGAAATGAACGTACGTGTAATTGCCGTACTGCTCGTGTCTGCGTTTGCGCTGACGCTTGCCGG
>JAOTXR010000076.1 GCA_029862285.1 Gammaproteobacteria bacterium | reverse complement strand
CAGTATCGCGTGTGTAATGAGCAGCGGTATCGCAACCATGAGTCCGAACGCGGTCGTATTCATCGCAACTGAAATACTGGCAGACAGCAGATCGGCCTTCTCCGCCGGATTTGCATTCGCAACAGCGGTGAAAGCCTGAATCAGCCCCATGATCGTACCGAGCAAACCAAGCAGCGTGGCGATACTCGACGCCAAGGCAACGTAGGGTGTGCGTTTCTCGAGACGCGGAACAATCTCCATCATGCTCTCCTCCATCGCGATTTCTATATCATCACGACGGCGTACAGCACCCTGCAGAGCGAGGCCCATGTTCAGGACCTGGGAAATTGTAGACTCGTCCCTGCCGGTCCTTTCCCGAACTTCGTCGAAATCACCGTTGGCGAGCAGCGGTTGTACTTCATTCCAGACCGCCTGGTTCTTGCGCGTAACTTTCGTCAGCGTCACGTAGCGTTCAACTGCAATTGCAACTCCTACCGCAAAAACAATCAATATCGGATACATGAAAGCGCCGCCCGATGTGAAAAAGCCTACGACGGAATAGAAGAAATCCATTACTAAATCCTCATTTAACAAAACGTGCCGGGTGCGCCCCGACACAGGCACAAGAATAGTGCTCGATCACTAACTTGAATGTGACGCAGTACACGTTCGTGCGAGATGTCGGCTGGCTCTCGATGTATTTGTCTTAATGCATGCCATACTTTTTCGCTTTGGTGACGCCTGCTGCGTCACTCACCGGAACGAATCAAATAAAAGCTCAATTCGCGCAGGAAAACTTCCTTATCCACAGGTTGCGCGCGATCGTCCAGCGTGTTCGAGAGCTTGATATCCTCGCCGAGTTCGGACGATTTCCAGGGAATGATGACCAGCGACTTTGGCGCCTCCTCGTTGCCCAGAATCGACATTCCGGACATCGTCTTTGGTCGCTCAATGCCGTCTCCCTGCTCTTCTTCCGGTTGCGTCTCGTCGGTGCTTGCCGCATCGGCTGCATTCTCCGGTGCTTCGTCGGCAATCGCTGTGACACCGGCGAATATCAGCATTGCGGCCAACAAAAGTAATCTCAACATCAGTTCTCCAATTGACCCATGCGCATGCGAATGTCAGCAATCCAGATCGAGGCTTCGTCGTCACCAGGGACGGCGGCCATGTACGCTTCATAGTTATCCAGGGCGCAGTCAAGGTCGGCAAGATATAAATCACACAGGATGGCGAGGTTGCGCCGCGCATAGTGGTAGCCGGGATAGATCGCGAGCGCGGCGAGATAGCTTTGCCGTGCCTTGGTAAAACGCCCGGTTTTGCGATAAACAATACCCAACTCGTTGTGCGCGATGGGATGGTCCGGGTTTGCGTCGAGGGCCAGCAAAAGGTTTTCTTCCGCTGCTTCGAGATTACCGTCGCGATGATAGGCGACACCAAGATCGATGCGTGGCGCGCTTAGATGGGGTGCTGCCTCAACGACGGCCTCGAGCATTGCGAGCCCCCGGTCATGATCGCCCTGCTCGAGCAAGGCCAGCGCCTGCTCATAATCGCTACGCAGGCCGCCGCTAATGTGTGCATTTTCCGTAATCGTGAATCCGACTTCGCTTTGGATTTCGATATGCGCGGGTGTACCCGATGGGCCGGTTGAGGCACATGCGGACACAATTGAAACGTACACAAACAGCAGGACAATACGGTATGTAGTGGGATTTTTACGAGCTGGATTTATTGCGATCATGTTGCTCTCTATAAAGACTAATTGGTGCTTTCCTCAGCATTCGTTGCCGGCGTGGGTCCTGCCGGTGATTCCGCTTGTTCATCCGGCGCTATGAGCTCGGCATCGTTCTGCGAATCGAGGCTAAACTCCGGTGCAACCGGCATACGATAGGCATACATATCAACTGATCCGACGAATCCGGCACTGATCTCGCCCTTCGCATAGCGCCCGGGCGAAAGTACGGTCAACTTGTCGAGGCTGTTTTGCACCCACGGGTTATTGACGCCGGTCGCAAGTAACTCGAAGTTCGCTTCATGCACCTCAATGCCCCGCTCCTCGAACGGAAATGCCTCTTCCTCCAGGGCCATATCGTATTCGGCCGCTTCCGCCTTGCTCAGATCCGCGGGACGATCAGAGCCAAGAAGCGCATTACTGAAATTGAGGTAGGTCTCGGCAATGTAGTAGGTCGCGGCAGCTGTCACCTCTGCGACTTCATAACCGACCAGTGCTTCCAGTGCCGTAATTGCTGCGTCCATACGCTGTTGTTTTTGGGCGAGGGTCTGCTCGATCGGTTGTACGATGCCCAGGCTCGCAAACTGCTCATAGGTGAGTTCTGCAAGCACCAACGCGGCCTTGGCCCCAAGATACCTGCTGCGATCCGTGCGCTCGCCTCCTGCGGCGCGATCCGCGGCGACGATTTCACGCATTTGCGCGTGGTACTGCTCATAATCGGCGCCAGCTTCGAATATTTCAGCAAGCCGCGAGCGGGTTTCCATTGCCATGTCGAGCGGCTTTGGATACTCGGCGACATAGCGACGGTAAATTCGCACCGCGTCGCCGACATTATCTACTTCGTCATATAACTCACCGGCGGTCAGCAATGCTTCGCGGCCCAGCTCCGGGTCTGTCGCCTCAGCAGCAATTCTCTCGTGCTCGGCCGCCGACCGTTCGATCTGACCGCTCTCGCGATATACGAACGCGAGATTCCTGGTCGCTTCGGACTGCAATTTATGTTGTGGGTGGCTGGTACGGAATTCCTCCAGCACCTCGGATGCCATAGTCCAGTCCTGCAACTTCATCAAGGCTGCGGCTGCATCGTATTCGGCTGCACTACGTATCTCCGAACCCGGCGCAGCCGTTTTGATCCTGAGAAAATGGTCCGCTGCGGCCCGGTAGTCCTCGGCGAGATTGGCTGCTTCGCCCTGCTTGTAAATGGCCGCTGCCAACCCATCGAAAATCGCAGGTTTTGTTTCGTCGTCGTCTGCCGTCAGCTTGAGCACATTCAAGTAAGCATGTTCTGCGTTTTGATACTCGGCCAGATCGATCGATGAATGCGCAACAACCACCCAGGCGGCCCGGCGCAAAGTTGCGTCCGCTCCCGGATACCGATCGACCAATTTCTGTGCTGTCTCGATCGCGCGAGGAAAATCCTCCATTTCATAGAGAATATCGGCCGCTGCACCGAGCACGACCGGCGCCTGCTCGTGTTGCCCGAAAGTGTCCGCAAACCTGAGCGAACTGCTAACAGTTGCCTGCATAGTTTCCCGGCGCTGTGTATCGGTTGCGACGTCGAGGTTTTTGCGGTGCGCGTAGATTGCTGCATAACCGGCCGCCGCGTTTTGCTCGTGCGCTGCATATTCATACGCCGTGCGCTCGTATTCCCTGGCCGCCTCGCCGAAGTCCTCGTTCTCGAGCAGCAAGTCGGCCAGCTGATAGTTGATCTGTGGCGATTCACTATCCATCGGAAACGACTGCAGAAACTGCTGGTACCAGTGTTGTGCCGCGGTGAAGTTGTCAGGCCGCTCGTCAATCAGCTCTTCGTCTTGGTAAAGCGCGTGGTAGTGACTCGCCAGGTCGGTAAGATTCGTTTTGAGAAAGCCTACGACCTCCGGTGAACTATTAACATCGAAATGATTCCAGTATTCCGCATCGAGCGCATAGTTGGTCGCAAATTCCTTTTTGGATTCCACCACAAGCTGCGAGAACCCGGCTTCGCCATAGATTTCAACGCCACGCATGCTGAAATGCGGCGATACCTTATGCAGCGGGTTCAGGCTGATGAACGATTTATAGACCGATGCCGCATCGTCGTAGCGCAACTTGCCGAAATAGAATTCGCCCAGGTTGCCGTAGATCTTATCTGCATAGCTTCGATGACCGTATTGGGAAAAGTACTCATCGACAACGGCAGGCTCGCCGAGGTTTGAGAAGCTCAGACTGATGACGCGAAATGTATCTGCGACGCGGATTTCATCTTCTTCTTCAAAGTCCTGATCGAAGTCGTAACCATTCGCCTGCCGGAAATCAAGCATCGCGACATACCGGTGCAACGCCTCCTCGTAGAAGTCCTGCTTGTACAGAGTCCAACCCATCTTGTACAAAGCAAGTTCGTAGTAGGACGACGTGCTGCCCGAGTCGATAATCGCGCCGTAAGCCTCTTCCGCATCGCGATACTTTTTCCTGACGAAAAAATACTCTCCGCGCCGGAAATAAACTTCATCGACAAATTTTGAGCGCGGGTAGGCTGCGACCAGCTGGTCCATGACAGACATTGCTTTGTTGGACTCACCAATTTCGTCGTAGGCTCGTGCCAGTTGATAGTGCACCTGATCGTTGCGTTCGTAGTTGGGATAGATCTCCAGAATCTTCCAGTAGGTCTGGATCGCTTCATGCGGGCCTGCCGGCACAACGCCATTCTCTGCGCCCGGCAATTCCGCGGGCGTGGCGTTCGAAAGCAGCTTTTCGTTGCCGGTCGCGCGCCTTTCAAAATCCGGCTCGGACTCCGACAGTTTTTTCGGCTCCTGTGCATGCTTTTCGGCGACAGCCAGGTCGGTCCGTGCCGCGGTTGCCGGTGCTGCCATCTCAACCGGTCCCCCGCCACCGATGACGCCGTATTCCTGTTCGATCTGCAGGTCTGCGAGGCGTCGCATCGCTTCTGGCGTCCGCGTGCTCTCCGCCGTTTCTTCCAGGTAGCTACGATAGCTTTGCGCAGCGCGATTGAGGCTATCGTCGAGGTAAACTTCGTTGACATCCGCCGGCACCCTTTGCAACTCTGCGAGCGTGCCCCTCTTGCTACTCGTCGCGCATGCCAAAAGGCACATCGAAATCAACAGGAGTATGACCGCACGCTGCCGCCTCACGGCTCATCCCTCCTGGCCTGTTTCTGTGTGGCGCGGTCATAGCTGTCGGCAAGGGCAAAGCGGGCTTTGTCGCCGTAGTCTTCCAGGCGGCCGCGACGTGCGACCAACTCCTCTGTTGCCACGGCCTCCAGCAATCGTCCCTGGCGTTCCATGAGCCGGTCAATTTCTTCGACGGCATCGCCTGCTTCCACTCTCAGACGCTCGATCGGCGTCTCGTAACCGACATAGCTGTGGGTCGCGGCCTGCCGTGCACGCACGTATTGGTCGTATTGCTTCTGCGCGACTGCCATTACGTCATCGAGATCGCGCAGGTTTCGGTCGAATTCGGTCAATCGCTCGTGGTATTCAGTCTCGAGCGTCCAGGACAGCAAACCCTTCAGGTGCAGGGCGCGTCTCATCAGGGAATTGGCTGATGGACTATCCAGTCCCTGCAGTTGCGTTTCTATTTTCTCAATCTGCGTGAGGATGGCCTGCTCGTCGCGGGTCGCCAGAAACTCCGGCCGCGGCATGGTCAGCAAGTCGTCGCGACGCTGAACCAGCATTTTGTGCTGCTCGATGCGTAGACGGACTCTCGAATCAAGTTCGCGAAACTCACCGTCCACATCGGGCAACAGCGGCTCGTAATGCGCATTGCGGATATCGACCATTTCATCGAAGGAATCGAAGCTGGTCTGCCACGCCACGAGTTTTCTGCGCAAGTCGGCAAGATCCAGATAGTTTTGCAAACCGGTCTGGAAGTCATGCGAGGCGAGCAACTCCATCAAGTAGTAGGTTTCGGGTGTCTCGGGCAACGAGCGCAGCCGAATGGCCCAATCCTTGTCTTTACGAATTTCCTCGCGTACCAGCGCCTCCAGAAACTTGCCAGACTTGATGCTGTCGATCGAGGCATTGAGCTTTTCGACTTCGGCGCTGAACAAATCGAGCGCGCGACCGTAAGAGATCGCAGCACGGCCATACACACTCAATTGGCTGTAGGCATAAGGCAAAGCGAGCATGGCTTCCTGGGTTGCAGGATCGGTAACCTCGCGCTCAGCAAGGATGCTCCAGGGAACGACCGCTCTTTCGAGTTGGCCCGTAGACAAGTTGGCCCAACCGGAACTGAGCAGGGCCAGGTTAGAGAACGGTCCATCGAGACGCACTCTGTTCAGGTATGGAATGGCTTTGTCGTGCTCGCCGGCATCGAGCAGAATCGTACCGAGCACCAGGTTCGATTTATCGATGATGGCCAGTTCAGCCGGATCGCCGGTAGCGATCTGCCCGGCCCGTTCCAACTGCGTCAACGCCGCGTCCTGTTGCCCGTCCCGCAGATACGCGATACCGAGATTGTAGGCGGCAAAGCCGACAAAGCTGTCAGAATCCTGCAGACGCTTGAGTGCCTCGATGGCCTCGGCCGGTCTGTCCTGGGCCAGATAGACATTCGCTCGCAGGAACTCTATATCGTCGCGAATGGATTCGGGAGTCTCACCGTCGATACGCTCGAGCGCGCGCATCGCATCGGCCATCTGATTCTTTTGAAAATGAATGCGGGCCAGTCGATAGGCGGCATCGTTGCGTATGGTTTCATCGACGGCGCCCTCGAGAACTGCCTTGATCGCGCGGCCGGCGCGAAGATGCATACGATACCGTAGTTCAAAATCACCCAGCGAAAACTCAGCATCGTCGATGTGATAATAAAGAGTGTCCAGCTCTGGTTCGTCAAGCGCGTCGTGCTGGCTGACCTCAGTATCGAGTCGCTCCAGCGCCTCAAAGAAACGTCCCTGGTGAGCATAGAAAAGCGCTTCGCCAAAGTACAAATCCTTCAGCTCGCCACCTGTGCATGGACTCGTCGCCAAACAGGCGAACAACAGCAGCCCGATCCCCGAGAACGGTGCTCGACCCATGATCTACCAGTCTCCGACCTGGATCCCGCTCTCCCCAGGCTCTGGCCCGGCAAGGGTGATTCCGAGAGCCTTCGGTTTGACGCCTTTGGCAAATACAAAACTGTCGGACTGGCTGAAGTCTTTTCCGTTCTTGAGTTTGCCGATCATGGTGACACCGATTTCATGATCGCCCGTAGTGACGTTACCGGTGTATATACGTTGCACGCCGCCTTTTTGCAGCGCCTCAAGTTCCTTGAAGCTATATATATGATGAGTCGCTGGTTCGCCGTTTATCTCGATCTGTACCGAGTCGAGTCGGAACGAATCCTCACCGGCCATTGATACAAACACCGCCAGTTGCGTGTTTGACGGATAAAGCAGTCGTTCCTCAAGCGCATTGAGTTGCGAGGCGATGTTCAAGACATCGGACTTTATTTCCTGGACCTGCCCGTCCAGGCTGCGTGTATCGTTGCCCGATATGTCCTGCGCAGTGACCGGTGCCACCGGATTGAAAACAAACAGTAGTAGCATTAAATTTCGGATGAGACTCGACATCGTAAATACTCTTTTGCACTCATATTGAAACTGCGTGCGGATACGAATATCGCATCAACAACAGGCGACGCTACTGATTAGTCCGGCCGTCCACCGCACTTCATCGAAGCCGTTTCATAATCATCATCGCCGGGCGCCGATTCGCACCGCGTTGCGCACGTAGGAACACTAGTGCACGAGCCGCCGACCAGAATGCGACCTGCGTCACGCTTCCCTGTTTCTCGCGAAAACCACAGGCCTGTCGCTAAACATAATCTCCGTCACGGCCACGTTTTGTGCACGACATGGCCGGACGCCATTTCAATTGCTGGCCTGACACCTTTTCCGATTCGGAGGACATCGATAATGCTCTTTGCCTTCGAGCAGGAGAGCGCCCTCGATTTGTGTGACCTCTTTACCCAATAACGACTAATCTCACTGATAAGACGTTGTTTGTCCCCAATTATTTGATGCGGACGCGCTATTATGGGTTTGGGACAACCAATCACCCGCCACCGAACAGGGTTATGGGCAGAATCGGCAGTATTTTCAAAGAGCTGCGGCGTCGCCTCATGTTTCGCGTGGTGGCTCTGTATATCGTCGGCGCCTGGGTTGTCCTGCAAGTCGCCGACCTGGCGTTCGAGACCTGGGGAATTCCCCAATACGCATTGCGGTACGTCTGGATCGGGGCACTGCTGGTGTTTCCCGCGGCGTTGCTATTCGGCTGGCGCTACAACCTGACCCCCCAGGGGATAGTCCGCACGCAGCCCCTTGATCCTGGTCAGGTCGTCGATCTTTCTCTTCGCCGGGTGGACTACGCCATTATCACTGTCCTGGTCTTGACCGTCGGGGCGATCGCATTTGGACTCATCGAGGAGATATTGGGCACCGAACGCGAACAAACAGCGTTCAAGATCCGGGACGTTCCGGAGGAATCGATTGCCGTGT
>JAOTXR010000075.1 GCA_029862285.1 Gammaproteobacteria bacterium | reverse complement strand
CCGGCTGGGGCAAGTGCCTGCCACCGGCAGTGCTGAGTAACGACGATCTCGCCGCAATCATGGATACCAGTGATGAGTGGATTGTCGAACGCACCGGTATACACGAGCGCCGCATCTCACATGTCAATACGAGTGAGTTGGGCCTGGTTGCAGCAAGGCGTGCGCTGGCGGCGGCCGGCTGCGATGCCAATGACATCGGCCTGATAATTTTCGCCAGCGCCAGCCCGGATCTGCTGATTCCCAATACTGCCTCACGATTGCAGGAACACCTGGGTAACAAACGGGCAGCTGCTTTCGATCTCAATTCCGGTTGTACCGGTTTTGTTTATGGGCTGAAGATTGCAGACGATCATTTGAACAACTATCCGAATAGCCCGGTACTGCTGGTCGGTGCCGAGCGCCTCACCTGGTATCTCGACTGGACTCAGCGCGACTCCGCGGTGTTATTCGGCGACGGGGCCGGGGCAGCGGTGCTGGAGCCGGGTGAATCTGGCGCCGGCATAATCCGTTCGCATTTGGGCTGCGAAGCTGCGGCCGGCAACGCACTGATGATTGCCGATTTCGGTACCGTGATGAATCGCTTCGGCCCCGATCCGACGCGCTTCGAACTGTGTTTCGACGGTCGTGAGGTTTTCCGGCATGCCGTCAAGGGGATGGCGCTCGCTTGCAAGACTGTGCTTGAAGAAGCCGGTCTGGCCGTCGCCGATGTTGACCTGGTCATTCCTCACCAGGCCAACGAACGTATCATCGACTCGCTGGCCGATCGAGTGGGTATAGACCGCACACGTGTTTTCAAAAATATAGCGCTATACGGCAACACCTCAGCCGCGACGATTCCCATTGGTCTGTGCGAGGCGTTGGAACAGCGCCTGATTCAACCGGGTACCACTATCCTGATGCCGGCCTTTGGTGCCGGACTAACCTGGGGTGCAACGGTGATGCGCTGGGGCGAGCGCACCACGCCACTGGGTACCAGCGATGCTGAACTTCCACGCTGTGATAGTACGGGTCCGGAAATGATTGCTGAAGCCGTCGCGTTCTTTAAGAACGCCGGCAGTGGAACATCCTGATCATCTCGTCGTGGAGTGCGGGGCCAGAGCCCCTGTCTTCTAACCGAAATGCCGAAGCAAAATGAGAATGTAGGCGAGATAGCCGAAGAACAGGATATAGAGCATATTCCGAGCCGGCAATAGACGAAAGACTTTCAAGTTACTTACAGAAACTATCAGTAGCAGGCACGCCGCTGTGCCGACAAGTTTTGCCGCCACGTAGACGCCTCGCCCGGTATCTATCAGTGTCGCCACCAGTCCGTTTAGCTGGCGCACACCGATGTCATTGTAATAGAGCATCAGGAACGCATCGACTGCAGCAAGACATACGATGCCGGCGCACAACCACACGGTACTTTGCGGATGATGATCTACGTAGTGATTTCTTGCGTCGGCTGCCCGATTGACCCGCTGTCGGCGGGGCCGGAAAAAAGAGTGGACAATAGTCCGCCACGTAAACGTTCGCCGGTCGGCATTGCTGCGCGCCACGTTCACGTTGCGGTTTGTCGATTCCTGGTCGGCCTCTGCTGCCGATGGTTGCTCAGCGGCGATTCCGGGAAAAACTTCTTCGCTATTCATCCGTGGATGTTAACTGGTTAAAGGAGACGGTGAAATCGACGGGTTCCCAAAACAGGAAGCCCATCGTTGTCATAATCTGGGGACATATTATGCTGGCAGTGAGGCGAGCTCCGGCGAGCCGGAGATGGCGACGCGCACAGTGTTGCGACCGGCGGCTTTGGCTTCGTAGACTGCGGCGTCGGCGCGGGATACCAGTGTCTCGTGCGAACCACCTGGTGCCAGCGTTGCCACGCCAACGCTGATAGTAATGAGTCCACCGGGCTGGGATTCGCGACCCTGGAAAGGGAAAGCCGATACGGCAGCGCGCAGGCGCTCAGCGAGTTCGGCCGCTTTTGCGCTACTGGTCTCCGGTGCGAGCAGCACGAACTCTTCGCCGCCCCAGCGTGCAACGGTGTCAGTATCACGGGCATGGTCGAGCAATATCTTGGCAAGACCGCGCAGCACTTCGTCACCGGCGGGGTGACCCTGGGTATCGTTGTAGGTCTTGAAGTGGTCCACGTCAATGAACAAAACAGAGACCTCGCGTTTGTAGCGCTTGGACCGCTCCACTTCGGCGCTTATCGCCTCCTGCAGGTGGCGATGGTTATAGAGGTTGGTCAAACCATCCTTGATCGCCAAATCGCGGAAGAAGTTATTCATCCGCTCGAGTTCGGCGTTGTTGCGAGTTAGCGTCGCAACGAGCAGATTCTTCTCGCGTGCCATACGCACAGCTTCGAGAGCACGTTTGGCGGTCGCCGATATGATGTCCAGGTTTTCAAAGGGCTTGGTCAGAAAATCATAGGCACCTGATTTCAGCGCGCCAACGGCGGCGTCCATCGACGCATGACTGGTCATGATGATTACCTGAACGATGTCATCTTTGCTGCGAATTTCACGCAGCAATGCCAGACCGTCCATGCCGCTCATGCGTATGTCGGTCATTACCAGGTCAATACCACCCTTTGCGAGGCGCTCCAGCGCTTTCTCCGCGCTTTCGGCCTCTTCGACGTCATGGCCGTCATCGCTGAGCACCTCGGCGACTATGCCGCGGATCGCTGCGTCATCATCAACTACTAATACGTGATACATCCGTGCCGAAAGCCTTATGTCAAACTGACTTGGAATCCAATTATTCTAAATATATAGAGCATGACTGCATGGCTCTTTGAGCTTGGTCACACTATGGCCGCTGTCTCGCGCTCGGACTCGGTAGTCGTATCCAGTGCCACGGGCAGTGTGACGATGAAACTCGTGCCCTGCCCGACCTCGCTCTCGACAACGACCTCGCCGCCGTGATCGCGAATGATGCCGTAGGAAACCGACAAACCCAGTCCAGTGCCCTCGCCAGCCGGCTTGGTAGTAAAGAACGGCTCGAAAATCTTGTCGCACACATCGGCAGGCATGCCTGGCCCGGTATCACTAACGCGTATCTCGATGTGCTCACGGTCAATCACGCTGGTCGACACGGTCAGCGAACCCGGCTCGCCATCCATTGCCTGCTGTGCGTTGACGGCAAAATTCATCAACACCTGCTGCAATTGGTTGGCATTGGCATAAACCAGTGGCAATTCCGCAGCCAGCAGTTTTTCAATAGCCACCTGGTTGATACTGAGC
The DNA here is from genome assembly GCA_029862285.1 of Gammaproteobacteria bacterium. GTDB lineage: Bacteria > Pseudomonadota > Gammaproteobacteria > Steroidobacterales > JABDKV01 > JABDJB01. The sequence continues at coordinate 4,962 of JAOTXR010000075.1, read as the reverse complement.
TGATGGTCAACGATATTCAGCGCGTCTTTCACCACATCGTTGATATTGATCTTCTTCTGCTCCGCCTTCTCCTGGCGCGCAAACTTCAGAAGATTGGTGATTATCTCAGTGCAGCGCCGCGTTTCTTTCTCGATGATCTCGAGATGTTTGCGCAGCGGGCTATCGTCAGCCAGCTTGCGCAATGCCAACTGCGAATAACCGAGTATGCCAGCGAGCGGGTTTTTCACTTCGTGCGCTATACCCGCACCGAGTTGACCAAAAGCCGCCATTTTCTCGGACTGGACCAGCGCGAGATTGACCCGCTCCAGGTCCTTGTCACGGTCTTTCAATTCGTGCGTCATCTGGTTGAACGAGTCAGCCAGTATCCCCAACTCGTCGCCGCTGCCGGTTTTTAGTTTGACATCGAAATCACCTTTACCGATTTCACGCGCTGCCTGGGTCAGGCGATCCAGCGGCCGGGTAAGCCCTGCCGCCATCAACAGGCTTAGCAGTGTCGCACCGCTAAATAGAATCAATGCGATGACAACCAGGTTAGCCAATAATTTGCGCGCCGTGAGATAAGCCGCACTACGCGGTATCTCAATGCCTGCATTCATGCCGCCGACATGAGTGCGCGCAAAGCCACCGATGTATTGTTCCCCATCCCGTTGGAAATCGAGTGTGGTGCTCAGTGCATGTTCATATGTGCCGAGCGTGGCCGCATCGCCGAACTCTTCACGCTCTACACGGGCCAGCACTTTGCTGGCGTCACTATGGGCGACAAAACGACCATCGCTATCGGTTAGCCAGGCTTCGAATGACGCCGAACGGCTAGCCAGTTCCATGAGTCTTTCCAGTTTGACGAAACCCACCAGCGCGACCCGTTCGTTTGTTTCGCCCGCATCGCTGCCAGCGCGTTCGTTCATGTCGTGGACGACGCTGGCCTGGCGCGCCATAGTAATGGACATGATCGGCAATGCAGAATTGAAGGTGGCATTGCTGACATGCACATCGCCGTTGGCGAGGCGCTCAAACGGCGGTGGATAGTCGGCTTGCTGGGTCAGCAGGTCCTGGGCTGTCAGTGTTGCTTGCTGCAGAGTAGCGGCATCGTAGACCATCACCGGTTCAGCGCCCTCTCGCACCACACTCACGGCAACAAACTCGCCGAAACTGGAAAATAAATTCTGGATGAGATTCTGTTTCTGGCTCGCGCCGAGTTCCGTGTCGAACAACGTGTTAGCAAAAATCGACAGGTTCTCTGTATAGCCCTGCACCATGACATTGGCCTCACGTGACATTTGCACCGCCATGATCGAGGTGAGATCGCGAATGTAGGTGGTTTTATCTTCGTGAAACAGATTCGCCATCGACACAGTAATCAAAGTCACCACGAGCATGACCAGCGAAAGAACTGCGAGCAATAATTTTACCCGAATGGGGATAGCAAGGCGCTTCATTTGCCGCCTCCGTTGATAGTGATGTTGGTATTGATAATCTGTGAGTCGTAAGCAACGTTGCCGGCGCCGTCTACGGCTTCAACGACGATGAGTGTAGTGCCCGGCTCAATAGTGACCTGTTGCTCGAAGCTACCCGCGACGGTCGCAACTGCTTCTCCCTGTATGTAGACACTCGCGCCGGGATCGGTGCGGCCGCGTACTACGATTGCTTCCTGTCCTTGCACGACCTGCGACGCCTGCAGCTGCAGTGCCGGCGGGCTGGCATCGCGGACCAGGCGTATGCTATGCGAGGCTGCGGCCGGGCCTTCCATAAACCCGTCCATCGCACTGACCTGCCAGTAGTAAGTGCCATCCTGCAGGCCGCCATACTCGAAATGCCGTGACCCGAGCCGTTCGTCGACTACGACATCGTTCATGTCCGCATCGCGTGCCAGGCGGAAGCGATAACGATCAATGTTCGGCACTGGCTTCCACGAGAAAGCAACTTCGGGTGGCAACGCACGGTACTGATAGACTTTGCTGTTACGCGGGCGGATACCGGTCGGGCGGCCGGGTAAGCGGCCTTCTTCAATTATTTCGCCGTTGATATTGATCGTCACGCCGTGCTCGGCATCGACTGTGGTGGTGTGACCGCCAACGGTCACAACACCGGCGCCGGACAGCACAGACACAGATGAAGAGAGATCCGGGTTGACGTTGATGTTGAACGCGACTGCCGCATCATTGTCGCCGGGAATGAAGCGAGCCAGACCGTTGGGCAGCGCGATCTCCAGATGCCTCGGGTTGCCGGGGGACGAGGCGAACTGGGCGCCCAGCGTGCCTTCCATCATTACGATGGAGTTGGTGGTTCGAGGCGTGAACGGGTCTGAAATTCCGCCCTGGAAAACAATAAGTGAATCCGGACCGACCTGGATGAGGCTATCGTCGTCGAGCTTCACGGTCGCACCCGAATTTCGGAGCGTCTGCAACGAGTCATGGTCCGCCAGAAACACGCCCGTATGAGCGTTGCTCCAGGCCAGTTCGTTATTTCCCTTGACCTGCACGTTGCGGCGGATAGCAACTACTTCCGCGACCATTGCCCCTGAACCGTCATCCTGCCCGGAATACGACAACTCGCCGCCTGCACCTCCAGCACGGGCGCCTCGCTCCGCACCCAGCGACTGTTCATTCAAAGATATACCCTGGGGGAACAACCAGCGCGTCAGCAGATACATCAGGATGACGAACGCCAACAAACCCAGCGCTGCCACCTTGATATCCAACGAACGACCCGGGAGCTCGCGTTGCCCCGTGTCTTCCAGTTCGACCTGTTCAGTTTTGTCGTGCATAACCTTGCCTAGTACTTGCCCTGCATGCGCAGGAACCAACCGTGCTCGGAATACTCGTGATCCGAGAATTCGTCGTCGGAAAAATCAGTAAAATTGAAACCCAGCCCCAGACGCAAGTGCTGGAAATGATCCCACATCACCTCGGTCAGCCAGCCGGTACGCACGCTGGCGGTTTCGTCCTGTTCGAGACGGCGATATTCCAATCCGACACCAAATTCACCGAACAGATCGAGGTTCATGCGCTGGATCGACAGGTGGGTCCGTGTCGTAAATTCATCCAGGCCATCGCCCTCAGAGATCTTGATACGGAACGCTTCCTTGCCGACCCACTCCATGCGCGCACCGATCTCGTAGGACCAGTCGGCCGAGAATACCTGGCTGCTGTAGGGTGAACGACCGCTGTCACGTTGCAAGGGATCTTCGGACAACAACGTGATTCTCGCCAGGGCGTTAAAGCGATCGTTGCTGATCGGCCGGTACGCAAGACCAATACTTTCCTCGTGGAAAGCCGCGCCCGGATCGCTGCCTGTTGCAGTAGTACGACTACGGCGGAACTTGCCCTGCAGCGTGAAACTGTCGTTTAGATCCAGCTCCGCAAAAGTATCGGTGATGAACTGGCTGCGTGACAAGTCGCCACGGTCACGTCGCCATTCGTTGAGGCTGCGTGCGCGGAATGCACCATCGTTGTCGTAATTCAAGCCCAAAGCAAAGGTATAACGCCCGGTGTCGTCCGCCGGCATATCGAGCTGGGTATGCTCACCGGCCAGCAACAGGTTGAAGCCTTCGCCAAAGTACCAACGCCGGCGCATGCCAACGAGCGACTGGCTGCGGGAGTGGCCGGTCATTCTGGCCCATTGATATTCGCTGTAGATGCGACCGTTCTCGCCGTAGGCCGCTTCAGCACCGAGCACCGTTGTGTCTTCCGAACCACCACCATCGCTGGTGCGTCGTTGGGTTGCATAGACTTGCTTGTCGCCCACATTTATGCGCGCACCCAATTCGCTCGCATGCCCACGCGTACCGATACTGGTTCGGCCAAGCAACGTGATCGCATCGCGCACGCGATAATCGAGGCCGATCGTGGTCTGTTGATTCTCCGCACCACGCAGCGCTTGCTGGTATTCCAGCGTGGTCGACAGCTTGCCGGTCCAGTCCATCTTCGCTTGCCCGGCGACAGCGGTATCCTGACGCTCACCGGAAGGACCACGTGTCTCACGATCCTGCATTTCCAGTGTCAACTTCAGTCGATCCGAGTGCCGGTTCCACTGCAGCGTGGTCTGGGCATCGCCACTATCACCGAGGACGGCGCGCTGGCGGTCATGCCGTGCCAGCAGCGATGAACGCTCGCTCATGCGCCAGGCGAAGTGCAGCCCCATTTTCTCGCTGTCGTGTTCCGCCGAACTACCGCTCGAACGGAAACCATCATCGAGCCGCTTGAAGTATGCGCCGAGCTGCATCTCATCGGGCGCCTTGCCACGGATCGCACCGATGTCGATCTCGGTGGCCAGCTTCAGCGCAGCGCCGCTGGTGTTGGCCGCCATCGCAATGGCAGTGTAGTTCAGTCCTCCATCCGTACTGATGAAGTTAACCGAATCGTTGCCGGAACTGCTCGCCAGTTCAGCGACGACCCGCGCGTGCTCGTTGAGCCGCAGCTCGGCATCGATGCCGGCCAGACTGTAATCGCTGCTCAACTGCTGATCTTCGACATAGCTGCCACCGACGGTCAACGAGTCACCAACGCGACGCTGCACGCGACCACCACGAATCGCCTGCTTGGCACCAGGACTGCGGGTCTCGTAATCGACCTCCAGGGACATCGGGTTACCGGCGAGCAAGCCCTGGGAGATAATTGTGGCATCGCTGTTAATACTGGACAGTGGCCGGCGGAACAGCAGTCGACCCTCTGCATACTTGACCACATAATCGCTGTTGCGCACCTGTGGAATACGCTGAAGTACGACACCGGTATTCTGGTCCCGCACGATGAGCGTCACCTGCTCGCTACCCTCGATAACGGCATCCTGGCTTAGGTAATAAAGCATGCCACCGGTGGTGGCGATCACATCATGGACGGCCTGTTGACGGACCGATGAGCTGAAGATCTGTACTTCAGTGCGCGGCGAGTCACCCTTATCGGATTTCCACTGCACTCGCGCGCCATCCAGAGTGCGGCGATAGGCCGACAGCTCGGTATCACT
>JAOTXR010000431.1 GCA_029862285.1 Gammaproteobacteria bacterium | reverse complement strand
TCGAAGACTGCCCATCGTGTCCCGCGGTCAATCGAATTGACAATCTGCAGGCACAAGCGGCGCACGGGCAGGCTTGCAAACTGGCGATGTGACTCGCTGCCACGGCCCATGGTCACCGAAGATCGCACCCGGGCACGTCCTGCGGGCCCTTTGCCGACCAGGTTCAATCCTTCGCGGGACAAAACCTGGACGTCTTCTTCATCCACATCTATGGCCGGCAGTAACTCTCGCGACAGGCCCATGCCCTGCTGGTCGAGCGGCTGCCAGGCACCGTAGGTCCTGTCGAGCTTGCACAACAGGCCCGCCAACGCCCCGCCAATCGCCCGCAGCGTACCGCGATCGTCATTGCGCTCGAGCATGCGCGGGAAGTAACTGATGGTATTCGGACTGGCGAGACCCAATGCGCGAACGCCACTCACTGCCTTGTCCACCGTCGACCAATCGACACGCGGGTCAGTGATGAGCATCGCGCCGCGTTCTCTACAGAACAACTCGGCTGCGAGCAGTGACGCCGGGCCGAGATCGCGCTCCTTACCCGGCGGCGGCAGGTAAAGAAGATCAAACCGCTCGACTTGCTGCAAGGCGAACAAGCCGGTCCGGTGCCGACGAGACCCGATCAAGTCGTAATCGGACAGTTCGTGACCATCCGCACCTTGTTGTGCCTGTTCAACATAGGATTGATTAAAGGCGACCGCCGGCCCCTGCGTCATCTCAGGGCGGTGCGCCGGATACGGCAATTCAACGCGCGCCAATGATGATGTCAGCAGCAGTTCCGCGACGAATGATTTCGACTCGGCGACATGGCTTACGCGGCGATGCAATTCCTGGTCGATGATATGACCCGTGGCCGGGTCAATGCGTTGCAATGTCAGGTTGAAGTGTTCGTCATCGTCGATGCCGTCGAGGTCGACGGCCGCACGAATAGTTTCAGTCGATCCAGGTTCGACAGCGCGCAATACCAGGGCGGAGCCGCTGGCTGGCAGGCACAGCATCGAGCCACGCGCACTGTTGGCGACGCGAACGACATAGAGCCGCCTGCCGCCATGCTCGAAGAACCGTCTGACGGCCGGACCCAGGCTCGAGCGCGACCAGACATCGCCGAAACGCCGGCGAAACTCGCCCGTGTCACTAATCAGGACGGGTTCGTTCAGAGGACCGCGCAGCGCACGGCCGACAAATGCGGCCGTGGTTTCGCGTGACACGTCGATGGCTTGCTCCATCGGTGCCAATTCGGTGACCGTAATACCACGGTCAACTGCATCCGACATGTGTCTCCGATACAGTTAGTCAGAGGTGCCCTCGATTCTAAATTGATTTTGGATACTATGCGAACGATGAGCGATTACCTGGCGAATGCATTTCCACGTCTGGCGAGCCGCCTGCCCAGGCTGTCGCTGGCCGAGTTGCCGACGCCGGTCGAGGGGACACAGCTGCGTCTCGGCAGCCGCCAACACCCGATCGCGATCAAGCGCGACGACCTGACAGGCAAGCTGTACGGTGGAAATAAAGTTCGCAAGCTCGAATACCTGCTGCAAAAAGCAGCGCAAAGAAATGCCGGCTGCGTGGCGACGTTCGGCACGGTCGCTTCGAATCATGCGCTGGCGACCGCGCTTTACGCGCATGAGCTTGGCTATGACAGCCTGTGTTTCCTTTCACATCAAACAAGAACGGAAAGCGCCGCACGTGCACTCAATATGCACCTGCAGAATAATACGAACATTGTTCATTACACCGGTGGCCGCCGCAGTCGGATTGCAACCCTGCGAGAACACCTGCGACAACGCCGGGTTTTCCTGATTCCGCCCGGTGGGTCCAACTGGCTTGGCGCGATCGGTTTTGTCAATGCCGGCCTCGAATTGGCGGCACAAATTGCGGCAGGTGAGATTGATGAGCCGACGCGGCTGTATGTCGCGAATGGCACGATGGCGACAGCCGTTGGTATTTCCCTCGGCCTGGCACTGGCACAACTGAAAACCGAAGTGCAGGCCATCCAGGTCACCGAGGATTTCATTTCCAGCCCCGCTTCGATGCACCGCCTGCTCAGCAAAACCGCAACGGTACTGCACCGACTCGATCCGTCGATTCCACCAGACCTTGCTGCACAAACACGTTACGAGTTTCGCACCGGTTTCCTGGGGGACGGCTATGCGAAGACCAACGACGCCACTGACGCCGCTATTGCGGTTGCGCGT
>JAOTXR010000430.1 GCA_029862285.1 Gammaproteobacteria bacterium | reverse complement strand
AATGTCAGTGACATAGTTGTTACCGGCGACGCCTCGCGTGCACAGCTACTGATGATTGATGGCGCAAAAATTGCGCTGCGCCCCAACAGCCGGCTGGCGATTGCGGAATACGCCTCTACTGCTCCCGTATCGTCAGCACCCGCCGTAACCTCGACTGAAGACAGTGCTGTACTCGACCTTGTGAAAGGCGGCTTTCGTACAATCACCGGCGCCATCGGCAAAGACGATGAAGCGGACTACGAAGTGCGTACGGCCGTCGGCGTTCTCGGTATTCGCGGCACGGACTACAGCGCTGTGTTTTGCCGTGGTGATTGTGACTGGGTACCGGGTGTTACTCCCGGCGCGCCCATCCCTGACGGCCTGTATCTCGGCGTCAATGACGGCGCTATCGTGTTTCGCACAGCGACACGCAGCATTGAACTGACTACAGGCGAATACGCGTTTATTCCGCTCGACGAACCAGAACCGCAACGACTCGATGCGCCACCGGCCGTGTTGCTGGACGACAACGATCTGCGTTTCGATCCCAGCAAGGATCCGGCCGCGAGCAACCGCCCAAATGACGATGGCAGCAACAACGACGGCAGTGATATGACCGGATTCAATTCGGCCATTGGAACGCGGCGGGCACCCACGTCCGTCTCGATGCAGGGCGAAAGCACGGAACCGGATGACGACGGCAGTAGCGCGGAACCGCCGCGACAGCCGACAATCGCAACGGACCCGGACGGATCTTTGATCGACATCACTCCCGGTACGCAACCAGACCCGGCAGGCAACCGCAACATGAGCTTTTCCACGGGCCCACTTGGCGCCGCCGATAGTACCTGGGCGGCAACCTTCGACAACGAGCCGTCGCAGTTTTCGCTGGACTTCGACAACAATGTCACCGGGTTTGCGGGCCCCTACCCGGTGCAGCGACAAATACCGGGCATTTCTGATTTTGACATCAACACTGCCAGTAACATAGATACCGGTTTCGACTCGATGACGGTGCTGCGCTGGGGACGCTGGTCCGGCGGCTCGGCCGAGATCACGCTGTCGGACGGTTCCACCGTGACACAGGACCTCACCAACCAGAGCCTGCACTGGGTGAGCGGACCGGAGAACGGCACACCGACAATGCCGATAACGGGCAGTGCCAGTTACACCCTGGTTGGCGCAACCTCCCCGACCGACAATCTCGGCAATGTAGGCACTCTCGGCTCCGCGAGCTTCGACGCTGACTTCACCAACCTGCGCGTCGACAGCACGCTGAACATCGATATCAACGGCTCCAACTGGCTGGCAACGGGCGTCGGCAATATCGGCAGTGCCGCGGGCCTGCCTGCGCATCTCTTCCAGGGACTATACGGCGCAGTAGTGATTGATGGGGTGTCGGGCGGCACGGGTATTTTCTCCGGCTTTTTCTCACAACCAGGAATGGTGTCTGACCCCAGCTACCCGGGCGGTGTCGGCCTGACCTTCAGCCTGCAGGACGGGCAGGGGACAACCAGCATCTCGGGTGCAGCGGTGTTCGGCAATCCGTGAGTTATGAGCTTGTCATCGTCGGCGGTGGACCGGCGGGGCTAAGTGCTGCAGCACGCGCCAACGAGCTCGGACTGACCTATGTGCTGCTGGAAGCGTCTGCTGCCCTGGCCAATACAATCCAGCGCTACCAGAAAGGCAAACACGTCATGGCGGAGCCAGCCGTGGTGCCCTTGCGCAGCGATCTGGAGTTCTCCGCCGGTACCCGCGAAGCGGTACTTGATAGCTGGCAGCAGTCGTGCAACACGCACGACATCAATGTCCTGTACGACGCAGACGTTATTTCCATAAACGGCGCAAAACCGGACTTCAAACTGGACCTGGCCAACGGCGAAACACTGCATGCCGCTGCCGTTGTTCTGTCGATCGGCCTGCAGGGCAATCCACGTAAACTTGGCGTTTCGGGAGAAGACGAGCGCTTCGTGCAATACACACTCGATGATCCCGATGCGTTCACCAGTGAGCGTATCGTCGTTGTGGGTGCCGGTGACGCTGCAATTGAAAACGCTGTCGCGCTTGCGCGCCGAAATACTGTCGTAATCATTAATCGTCGCGACGAGTTTGCGCGCGCAAAAGATGGCAACCTGAACCTCATCTCCCGCGCCATCGAAGACGGCGCCGTCAATTGTTTCTATAACTCCAATGTTGCGAGTGTCGAGTCCGGGA
>JAOTXR010000074.1 GCA_029862285.1 Gammaproteobacteria bacterium | reverse complement strand
GCCTTCGGTTCGGGGCGCCGCGACTTATGCAGACCTGGGTTATCACCATCTGCGTGAGGTCTGGTCACAACTGTCTGACAGTGCCGATAGAGTAATCCTGGTAGTGCCCGGCGATTATTCCCGGGAACAACTCAGTCTGTTGCTGGGGATCGCTCGCGAATGTGAAATGCCGGTTAGCGGTCTGGTCGATCAGGCGGTCGTTGCGGCCGAGCAGCCGGCGCCCGGCCGGCAGCTATTCCATCTCGATCTGATGTCGCAGCGTGCGGTTCTGACCGGGTTGGTACAGGGCAGCAGGCTGCGGCGTGACAATGTATCGAGCGTCGATCAGGCGGGTTCTGATAATTTTTACGATGCCTGGGCGAATGCGATCGGTGATGCCTTCGTTCGCAATACGCGTTTCGACCCGATGCACGCAGCTGAGTCGGAGCAACGCCTTTACGACCGGCTACCGGACTGGATCAGCGAAATCTCCCGTTCCGGTCAGGCCGAGCTGTCGTTGCCCAACGGTGGCCGCGAGCACACCGTAGTGCTCACGGCCAAGGCACTGGTAGCGGCAGCGCAACCGCTATACCGCAAGATCACCCGGCATATTTCTGCTTCCGGCACTCCTGGCCAGTCCCTGACGCTGATGATCGCAGATCGAATCCAGGATTTTCCAGGGTTGCGTGAGGCGTTGACCGACGGTCTGCAAAACTGCGAACTAATCGAACTTGCACATGCGCAAGCGGGGTCAGGTGCGATTCGCCGGCAGGAAGAAATCGTCTCCAGTGGTGAAAACGTCGCTTTCGTTACCAGTGTAACCTGGCGCGGAAGTATCGCGACTTTGCCATTGCCCGGCGAACCGCGACCAGACCGCACAGTCCCGACGCATGTGCTCTATCGCGGGCGCGGCTGGGCGATTGGTGACAACGTGCTGTATCTGGGTTCTCAGCCGCACAATGGTGAGCAGTCCATCGTGTTGACCGGCGACTTGGCCGGTGTATCGAATGATCATTGCCGGATCGCCCGGCGCGGTAATGAGGTCGTTGTGGAGGACCGTAGCCAGCACGGCACATTTCTCAACGACCGGCGGATCGAGGGCACTGCTGAGGCGCAATATGGCGACGTGCTGCGGCTAGGCGGTGCCGAGCAGGTACTCCAATTGATCACGATACCCGATGGCGCGTAAACAGAGACGATTCACAGTATTCAGCCTGTCGTTTCTCGACATCATGTCGTGCGGCTTTGGTGCGACGGTGCTGGTTTTTATGCTCATTCACCACTCGACGCTGCAACGCTCCGACGAAATCAATCAGGAGTTGCTAATTGAAATAGAGACGCTGACCGAAGAGATCAGCCAGAGCGAGGTTCACGTCAGCCGCGCACGTAGCGAAATTGAGCAGTCCGGTGCAGAGATCATCCAGCTCGAGGCTCGTGCCCGGCAGATTACCGAAGAAATCGCCAAAGCTCGGGATGAGCTGGCCAACCAGGATGAGACAACCTTGTCTCAACGCGAGCATGTTGCGGCATTGATGGCTGAAGTCCGGGCACTGGAGCAACAACACAAGCGGCTGGAGGGTGCAGCAGCGGAACAGCGTCTTACTGAAGCCGACGCCCGCGATTTCCTGGGAAAAGGTGACCGTCAGTACCTTACCGGTCTGAAGCTCGGTGGTGAGCGGGTCCTGATCGTGCTCGATGCCTCGGCGAGCATGCTCGGCACCACGTTGGTTAATATCATCCGTCGTCGCAACATGCCGCTGCAGAAAAAGATACAGGCCGAAAAATGGCAGCGTTCCGTACGAACGGTAGAGTGGATAATGCGACGTCTGCCGGATACGGTGCAATTCCAGGTGTTTGTTTTCAACGAGAACGCATGGCCGCTGATCGAGGGCAGCGCGGGCGAGTGGTTTGACGCGACCGACCAAAAGGCCAAGAGTCGCGCCGTGGCGGCGCTGAGAAAGCTCGAGCCTGGCAAGGGTACCAGTCTGCACGCGGCCTTTTCAGCCGTACGCTCATTCGATCCGCTACCGGATAATGTTGTCCTGATTACTGACGGCCTGCCTACGGTAGGCGATGCACCGCCGAAACGGCGCACAATTTCGCCACGCAACCGTATACGTCTGTACCAACGCTCGCTCGCAGTGTTGCCTATTGGAATTCCTGTAAACACCATCATGTTCCCGATCGAAGGCGATCCGGCGGCTGCTCATCAGTTCTGGCGGCTGGCAATGGTGACAAACGGATCGTTTATGAGCCCTTCAAAGGATTGGCCATGAAGCGAAACCGCCGGGACATCCAGCCGTTCAGCTTGTCATTCCTCGATGCAATCGCCTGTGGATTTGGCGCAATCCTGTTGTTGCTGGTGATCACCAAGGTGACCCAGCCCATCGTGCTGGAGCAGACCACCGAGGCACTGCGAACCCAGGTGCAGTCGTTGCAGGACCGTGTCGATGCCCTGCGCAGTCAGATTCCGGCCGTCGACGCAGAACTGGAGGATAGTCGCGACCGTATTTCGCGTCGCAGGGGAACGATGGCCCGGCTCACCGACAGGCTGAATTCTCTCACTGGCGAATTCGATATGTCGGACAAAGATTCCACTGTAGCCAATATTCTCGAGGAGCGGCTGGAGTTTGCACGGGCGGAACTCACCCAGGAGCTGGATGAGTTGCGAATTTACGAAGCGGAACCCAGCAGCATCATCGGTGGTATTCCGGCGGACAGCGAGTACATTATTTTTATTATCGATACATCTTCCAGCATGTGGCAATACGCCTGGCCGGCTGTCATGCGAAAAGTCAGTGAAACGCTCGCGGTCTATCCGGATGTCCAGGGCATTCAGGTGATGAACGATATGGGCCAATACATGTTTCCGCGTTATCGTGGCCGCTGGGTGCCTGACTCACGTGCCCGCCGTAAGGCTATTCTGGACACACTGCGATCCTGGCGGGCGTTTAGTAACTCCAGCCCGGTGGAGGGTATTACGCGAGCGATTTCGACCTTCTATTCGCCGGACAAGAGAATCAGCATTTACGTGTTTGGCGACGAGTTCACCGGTGGCGCTGTGCAACCGGTGCTGGATGCCGTGGACAAGATCAATCGCGTAGGCGAAGACGGTGAACGTCTGGTGCGAATTCATGCGGTTGGTTTTCCGGTGATGCTGGAGCAGGATCCGCGTCTGCAGATCAGCGGCGAACGCTTTGCCATACTGATGCGACTGCTTTGTGCGCAGCACGGGGGGACCTTTATCGCGTTGAATTCGGCGCGCTGAGGTCAGTCGCGGCCGGAATCCAGTCGTTTCTCTCCTCGGGCAGTTTTCGTATCGCGGTTGGGGGAATATGGTGCGCACAAAAACAATGGGCGTCCGGCGGCTGGTTCACGTAAACTGCCAGCGATGAAATTAGAAAGGCTAAAGCGCAGACAGAAGCTGGGAAAATACCGTATCGAGAAACGGCTCGCGGTCACCAATTTCGCATCCGTCTATGCAGCACTCGACACTATTCTCGGTGTGCGAGTCGCACTGAAAATTCCGCATCATTACCAACTTGAGGACAAATTCCCGGAGGAATTTAAAAAAGAAGTGCGGCTGGCGGCCAAATTGGATCACCCGCATATCCTGCCGATCAAAGACGCGGGTTTTATCGACAATCATTTTGTTATTGTCAGTCCCCTGGGCGTTGGCACGCTGGCTGATCGCATAAGCTACCGCATTGCCACCGATACCGTATTGGATTTGATATCGCAGATGCTGGAGGGCGTGGCTTTTGCCCATGGCTTGCGGGTCATCCATTGCGACATCAAGCCAGAGAACTTCATCCTGTTTCCGGACAATCACCTGAGACTGGCAGATTTCGGTATTGCCAAGATTGCATTGCGCACGGTCAAGGCCTCGGGCTCGGGCACGCTTGGTTATCTGGCGCCGGAGCAGGCGATGGGTCGCCCTGGTTATCGCTCCGATGTATTTTCATTGGGCCTGATTATTTATCGGATGCTGACCGGCAAGCTTCCTGAGTGGCCGTTCACCTGGCCGGGACCGGGTTTTGACAAACTGCGCACACGGGTACCGGGAGAGTTCATAGCTTTTGTAAAAAAATCGATCGACATCACGCCGTCGCGGCGCTTTGCCAATGCTGGAACGATGCTCGCCGAGTTTGAGCGCATACAACCCCGGACACGGGCGTGGTTACAACGCAAGGCGCGGCGGCGCAAAACACGTGACACCAATGGTCCGTCGTGGCATGAAGTGCGCTGGCGGCAATTCCGTCGACGCTATGGTAAGCAACTGGAGGCACGCTTCAGTTGTCGTAAGTGCCATGGTCCCGTTGCCGAATCGATGTTGGCATGTCCGTGGTGTGGTGCATCCGATCGATTCCTGGAAGGTGAAACGAACTTTCCTGCACAATGCTCACGCTGTAATCGGGGCATGAAACTGGATTGGAATTATTGTGCCTGGTGTTATGGGCCAAAATACGACGACGCGGCGGAAAAGGAGTATTCGGACAAAAGATATACGGCGCGTTGCAGTAACACTCGGTGTACCCGCAAGGACCTGATGCCGCACATGCGTTATTGTCCGTGGTGCCGCACCAAAGTTAAGAAACGCTGGAAGCTGCCGGATGGCACGGCTTGCAGCCGCTGCGGTAATAGCGTGCTTTCTGAGTTCTGGGCCTGGTGTCCGTGGTGTGCCGACCACCTGGAGAGGTGACGTGAAACCGCTGAAAGAGCCGTTGCTGCTGGAGGATTGTGTCGATACTGAGCCTCACCACGTCGGCGTTGCACACGGTCATGCGGTGCTGTGTTCGTTCCGCGCCCCCGACAAATCCGGTCACAATGAAGATGCCGGTGTAATCGTGCCATTGACCCGTAGCGCCGCCATACTGGCGGTCGCCGACGGTGTTGGCGGTTCACGGCTGGCACATACGGCGTCTTCCGAAGCGATACGAGCGCTGGCGGCATTGACTGTGCCGGCAAACAAGGGTGAGCCACCATCACGTGCGGCAATAGTCAATGCGATCGAAAAAGCCAACGACAAAGTTCAGAGCAGTGGTAGCGGATCTGCGACCACCCTGGCGGTTGTCGAAGTCAGGGATCATCGCGTGCGACCCATTCATATCGGTGACTCAGCGGTGTTGGTCGTCGGTCAGCGTGGTCGTCTGCGGATGCAGACAGTAGCGCACTCGCCGATCGGTTATGCGGTCGAGGCCGGGGTTATGGATGAGGGTGAAGCAATGCACCACGAGGATCGTCATCTGGTTTCCAATGTCATCGGAGCGCGTGACATGCGCATCGAGATTGGCCATAGTCTTGCATTACGCCGGCGGGATACCGTGGTACTGGTGACCGATGGTGTATTGGATAATCTGCACCTGGATGAACTGATCGATTTTGTGCGGGTCGGATCTCTGGTAAAGGCAGCCAAACGCGTGATGAATGCGGTGCAGCAACGCATGACGGCACCGGCCGGTGGCGCGCCGAGCAAGCCGGATGACACAACTCTTATACTCTACCGGCGCAGCCGTTAGTGCTGGCGGGTCTCATTTGACAACGATCGGCTCCGGCCGCTGTAATCCCCGGTCCGGTCTAACAGGCAAGGGCGACGATATGAAATCCTGGATACTGATTGTGCTTGCGGCAGCGTCGATTGTTCTTGCCGGTTGTGGCGACGGCGGCGGTAGTCGCGATCCTGCAGCAACCACGCAAAAAATCTATCGACACTCGATGGATCAGGCGCCGAACAAGATCGACCCGACCCAGGCGGCAACAGTCTATTCAAATTTCGTCATACTCAATGTGTATGACACCTTGTACGCTTATAAATACCTGGCTCGTCCCTACACACTGAAGACTAATCTGGCGACCGACTTACCAAAGGTGTCCGACGATGGTCTGACTTACACAATCAGCATAAAACCGGGCGTGCATTTCACCGATGATCCGAGTTTTCCGGATGGCAGAGGCCGCGAAGTCGTAGCCGAAGATTTTGTGTACTCGATCAAGCGTCATTTTGATCCGGCTTCCCTGTCTCAAGGTGCCTGGGTCTGGCAAGGCCGAATTGCGGGGCTGGATGCCTGGAAAGAAGCCGGGAGCGACTACGATGCCGAAATTAGCGGCTTGCGTGCACTCGATCGCCACACCATTCAGATCACATTGACCAGACCCTATCCCCAGCTGGTGCATACATTGACGATGGGTTTCGCGGCGTTGGTTCCGCGTGAGGCCGTCGAGCACTACGGACCTGAGTTCGCCACACGGCCGGTTGGATCGGGGCCGTTTCAAATGAAGCAGTTTGATACCGCGCGCGCGGTGCTGATAAAGAACCCGCGTTTTCGTGCCGAGCCGGTGGATCTGGCGGCAGAAGGCTACGATCCGGCCTTGCATGATGGTCTCGGTCTGGAAGCAATTGAGGGACGCTCGCCGCCGTTTGTGGACCGTGTCGATGTGAATTTTGTTACTGAAGATGCAGCGCGATGGAATTCTTTTTCCAAAGGCAGCGAAATACAGTTTGCCAAGATTCCGAGTGAGCAATTCGACGCGGTGTTGTCTTCCAAGACTCCGCCTACGCTCAAGCCTGAATTGATAAGCCGCTACAACATGCTCGACCTCGTTGCGCCAGAAGTGATTTTCAATACGTTTAATATGGATTTCGAAGAATTCGGCTATCACCCGGATCCGGCCCAGGCCGAGCGCAACAAAGCACTACGCTGTGCGGTGATTAAGGCATTTGACTGGAATCAGCGTGACGAGCGTTTCTATAACGGTATCGCGAAGATCTTTCCTGGAATTATCCCGCCGGCGGTGCCGGAGTTCGATGGCGAGATGCCCCGGGACAGTGTCACCCGCGATGTGGCGGGCGCCAGGAAGCTGTTGGCCGAGCATGACTGGACCGCCGACAATTTGCCGGAATTGACCTACGGTGTCGCAGCTTCGGTAAAACAACGGCAGTTGTTTGAACAATTCCGTGGGTTTGTTTCGGAGATTGGTTATCCGTCGGAAAAAATTGTACTGGAGCAATTCGCCACCTTCGGCGATGTCAGCAAGGCCTGGAAGCAAAGCAAGTTGCCGTTTATCAGCAAGTCCTGGGGGCTGGATTACCCCGATGCGGAAAATGTGCTGCAGCTGTTCTATGGGCCAAACGGGTCGCCAGGCTCCAATGATGCGAATTTTGCTGATCCGGAATATGACCGGCTCTATGAGCAATCCGCGGTTATGCAGCCGGGGCCGGAGCGTACCGCGATATACCACCGGATGAATCAGATTCTCGTCGATAGCTGTGTTGCCGTCATGGGTCTGTCACGCACCAATCTACTGATGTGGCATGACGGTGTCATTGCTTACCCGGACCGCAATATCGTCGGCGGATTCTGGTTACGTTTCGTCGATTTGCGGGACGAGTAGGGCGCAGCTTCGTGGAACTGCTTCAGTATGCAATCCGCAAACTGATCGGCGGTATCCCCCTGGTCCTGGGTGTGACCTTTATCAGTTTCGTACTGATGGTGTATTACGGTCCCGACAAGACCTACGAACTACTGGGCAAAAACCCGACCCAGGAGCAGATCGAAGAGGTTCGGCATCAGCTGGGCTACGATCGGCCTTTTTTCGTTCGCTATGCCGATTATTTGCGGGAATTGCTGACGCTCGACTTCGGTCATTCCGATTCAACCGGCGAGCGGGTCAATGGCCTGCTCGCGCGGACTATTCCGGTATCGCTGGCGCTGACCGCGCCGGGTTTTGTTTTGGGTAATGTGCTGGGTGTAATGCTGGCTCTGATTGCCGCGTATCACCGTGGCGGTTGGATAGACAAGTTTATTATGGGTGGCGCCGTCGTTGGCATGAGTATCAGCTTCCTCATCGCCATTGTTGCCTTCCAACTAATATTTTCATCCAGCTACGGGCTCAATATGTTCCCGGTCCGCGGCTGGGATGTTTATTCCTTCGCAGATTACGTGCGCTATGTCACTGTGCCGACATTGGCAACGGTATTTGTCGCGCTTGGCTACAACACCCGTTTTTACCGCGCCGTTATCGTGGAGGAAATGACTCGCGATCACGTGCGTACCGCACGGGCTTTTGGTGCACGGCCGTGGAAATTACTTTACAAGAACATACTCAAAAACAGCCTGATACCCATTATCACGCGGATCATGTTTTCCATACCCCTGGTGATTATCAGCGGCAGCCTGTTAATCGAAAGCTATTTTGGTATTCCAGGTGTGGGCAAGGTCACC
>JAOTXR010000429.1 GCA_029862285.1 Gammaproteobacteria bacterium | reverse complement strand
AGTGGATAGCGGATAGTCAACTGGCCGAGGCACACGCCGCGGCACTGGATGCCGGTGTGGAAATCGGGCTGTATCGCGATCTCGCCGTAGGAGTTTCGCCGGAGGGTTCGGAAACCTGGGCGAATCAGCGTCTGTATATAGGTGACGCAACTGTCGGCGCGCCACCGGATGCGCTGGCCCTGCGGGGTCAGGATTGGGGATTGCCGCCGCTACATCCCAAACGACTTGAGCAGCAATCGTATGCGGAGTTTGTTCACCTCATACGCAGCAATATGCGCGACTGTGGCGCGTTGCGCATCGACCACGTCATGGGCTTGTTACGATTGTGGTGGGTGCCAGCCGGCACCGATGCAACCGAAGGCGCTTATGTTTATTACCCGTTTGACGATCTGGTCGGCATAGTCGCGCTTGAAAGCCAACGCGCTCGCTGCCTGGTGATCGGTGAAGATCTTGGTACCGTGCCCGATCAGCTTCGGGAGTCGCTGCCCGCGGCAGGAATCTACTCATACCGTGTTCTCATGTTCGAGAAAAACACCGATGGTAGTTTTTGTGCCCCCGGTGAGTATCCGCGACGCGCATTGGCGACTGTAAGCACACATGATTTACCACCGCTTTACAGCTTTTGGGAAGGCTCGGACATCCATTTGCGCACGCAACTCGGCTTGTATCCCGATGAACAAACGATTAACCGCACGGTAGCTGCGCGGGCGCTGGACCGATCGGGGATCATGAGGGCACTCGAAAAACACGGCATTTCACGCGGTGATCAGCAGCATATGGATACAGAATTGATGTGCGACGTACATCGTTATATCGCGCGCAGTTCGGCCGCGATAGTTATGGTTCAGCCGGAAGACTGGCTGGCGATGACCGAGGCGGTCAATATTCCCGGCACCACAACTGCGGTGTATCCAAACTGGCGACGAAAACTCACCACCGATATCGATAGTATGCTGGAGTATCCGGCCGCCCAGGCGCTGTTCGAAGTTATGAATGCCGAACGTTCTGTGTCTTCAGGCCGTTAATTCAGTTACCCGCGACTGCTGCCGGCAAGACCAGTTTCTGAAAAAGCTGCTCGTACTCCCGGACCTGACGATCCCAGGAAAAATCCTGCCGCATGCCGTTAGCTATCAGCTTGCGCCAACTCGCTCTATCTGAATACAGCTCCAGCGCTGTCTGCAATGCCCAGGTCAGACCGCTTTCGTTGGCGTGCTCGAACACAATACCGTTACCGTCAGGTTCAGTATGCGGAATCACAGTGTCTGCGAGACCACCGGTCTTTCGCACCACCGGTACCGTGCCATATCGCAGACTGTACATCTGATTCAGCCCGCAGGGTTCGTAGAGCGATGGCATGAGGAAGATGTCGCTGCCCGCTTCGATCAGGTGCGCAAGTGGATTGTTAAACCCGCGCCAGAATCCCGCGCTGGATGGGAACTGATGTGCCAGCCAGGAAAAGAATTCCTCATAGCGATATTCTCCGCTGCCGAGTACTGCGAGTTGCATCTTTTGCTCTCGTAGCAACCGTGGTAAAACGCTATAGGCGAGGTCAAAGCCTTTCTGAGTCACCAGCCGCGAAACAACCCCAACCAGAGGAATCTCCGGATCGGCCGTCAGATCAAAACGGGTCTGCAGCGCGTTCTTATTGTGGGCTTTGCCCAGCAGGTTATCGTTCGAATAAGGATGCGGAATAAAAGGGTCTCGCTCGGGACACCAGGCGTCGTAGTCCACACCGTTTAGAATTCCGTGCAGGTCGCCGCTGCGTTGCTTGAGCAGGTCTTCCAGACCCATTCCGTATTCCGCGGTACATATCTCCCGCGCATACGTTGGACTGACGGTAGTCAGGGCGTCGGCGTGAAGTACGCCGGTCTTTAGAAAGTTAATCTTGCCGTGTTGCAGATCGGTTTGAGGCAGCAGGTCCTGGTGATCGCTCAAACCCGCCGCATCAAGGATTTCCATCCCGAAGACGCCCTGATAGCCGATGTTGTGAATACTCAACACCGTCCGGGTGTTTTCGAAGAGACTATCCCAGGCATAGCCTCGTTTCAGAAACAACGGCACCAGGCCTGTTTGCCAGTCATTGCATTGGATGATCTGCGGTGACCAGGCCATGCGTTGACAGCACTCTATCGCGCCGCGAGAGAGCATGATGAAGCGCATATGCTCATCGTCATCACCCGTGTAGATGCCTGGCCGGG
>JAOTXR010000073.1 GCA_029862285.1 Gammaproteobacteria bacterium | reverse complement strand
CGACGCTGATCGTCAATATCGGTGTCGCTTATCGCAACCTGGGTGATCCGATTCGGGCATTGCGTGAGTTCGATCGGGCAGAGGATCTGATCGCAGCAGGCGACCATGCGGCGCTATCGAACTTATCGCTCGATCGGGCACTGGTCCGGCACCTCAACCTGTTTGATTTCGATGCGGCTATGCTGGACTACAAACGCGCGGTGCTGCTCGGCGAACAGAGCGGCGCCAGCGAGAACCTCGCTGCGCTGTACTACCTTGCCCGCCTGTACCTGGACCGGGACGAGCTTGATGCGGCCCGCGACTTGTATGCCCGGGTACTGAAACTGGCGACTGAAAGCGGCACCAAGGCAGGTCAATGGTCCGCCCAGGAAGGCCTGGCCCGGCTTGCGCTCCGGGCGCAGGAGCCGGAATCCGCTTTGTCATTGCTCGAACAAGCCATGTCACTGATCGAAACAACCCGCGCGGGTCTGGACGATGGCCGTCTGAGACTGGAATTTTTCGGCTCCCAACACAGTGTCTTTCAGCTTGCCATAGAGGCTGCCTGGTTGCTGTTCGAGCAATCCGGGCAGCAGCGGTATGCCGCAACCGCATTCGAAATATCGCAAAGGGCCAAAGCGCGTGAACTGCTAACTATATTGGCGCCGCACCGCAGTGGGGTCACACTCCCTGAGTCGGTGGAACCGCCAATTCTGGAGTTCTTTTTCGGAGATACCCATCTCTATGCCTGGCTGATCAACAGAGATCGATTGTTATTCCGGCAACTCGGACCGACGTCGCTGATAGCGGTTACTGTGAGGCAGGTGCATGACGATCTCCTGGCGACTGGCAATTCAGACAGGCTTGGTGACTTATCGGCCATGTTGCTGGCGCCACTAACGAATGAACTTGGCACCGTTGAGCGAATTATTATTGCGCCGGATCGCGTTTTGTTTCATCTGCCATTCGAACTTTTAAAACTCAGGGATGCGCCATTGATCGACACACACGTATTGAGCTATGCGCCGAGTACCTCTGTGGTGCATAGCCTCAAGCGCTCGTCGGCGCTCTCGCCAATTGTATTTGCCGGCTTCGGTGCGCTCGATGACGCGATGATCGAAAACTCGGCTGCCGCGCGTTACGCCCTGCCCCGTTTGCCCAATGCGGCTGATGAGTTGCGCCAACTGGACCGGGTTCTTCCTGGTAAACACACGCTGGCGCTCGGCAGGGATGCAACAGAGGCTGGCTTTGTCCGGGCGCTATCCGGTGGGGCTCGTATTGCCCATGTAGCGACCCATGCTGTTTTCGACGACCGTCTCGGTCCGGCAATTGTGCTGGCTGCGGATAGTCAGTCGGACGGCCTGCTGTTTCCCGGAGAAATCTCATCGCAGACCCTGGATGTTCGTCTGACGGTCCTTGCGGCCTGCAGCACCGCTGTTGGCGGCATCGAGGACGGTCGGGCCATCAGTTCCCTTACCGGCGCACTGTTGTCAGCGGGCTCGTCCGCAGTCCTGGCGACGCTTTGGGATGTGCAGGACAGCTACGCCACATACTTTATTGCGGAATTCTATCGCGAATTGGCTCGGGGAAGAACGCCGGTACTGGCCTTGCACAACACCAAAACAACGTTACGAGACTTACAGCCCGGTGACGCCGCACCGTGGGCTGCTTTTGTATTGGTTGGCGATACCGGAGCGCTCGTACAACGGCAACCAGACTATGGGTATCTGCTTGCCGGGCTGGCGTCGCTCGGCGCCTTGTGGCTGCTCCGCCGCCGTCTCAGGGGATGACGTCGCCCTCCAGACCCAGCGTAACCGCCGTACCGTTAAGGTCGTAGAAATAGGTGAACGCTGGGTCGAGCCAGACGCTACGATCGATTCCGGGGTCGGCATTCATATCAATTTCGAAATAAAAGCTCACAATATCGCCTGGCACGGTGTTCAGACTGTTGTCCGGCGACCAGAACTGCACCACGATCAGGTCCCGCGTGTAGACCACATCCCGCTGGCCGTTGCCATGTCGTGGATCGATGCGAATCTTTGGCAGCTCCGGCATCAAACCCTGGGAATAACGCAGACCGAGTTGACCGGAGGCAATCGCGATCGGTTCATGGGTCTGCATGCTGACCATCACCGTGTTTGACACATCTGGCGCCTCGGCGGCGGCCGACACGTCGACGGGGTCGCTGGGCGCGCGTATACGCAAGCGTCCGTTACGGGCGTCCACCAACAGAGGTTGCTGATCCGGGTCGACTAATGCGGTATTCGCCAGGTCGACTTCGATCTCGTATTCGTCGCCAGGCGCTACATCCCCCCGCATGCGGTA
Source organism: Gammaproteobacteria bacterium (assembly GCA_029862285.1). Taxonomy (GTDB): domain Bacteria; phylum Pseudomonadota; class Gammaproteobacteria; order Steroidobacterales; family JABDKV01; genus JABDJB01. The sequence goes on along the minus strand of JAOTXR010000073.1, from coordinate 5,952 downwards.
ATAGAGGACCATCAGGGGCCCGTCGGACATGTTGACACTCGCGCTTGGGGAATCAAATTCCAGCATCGTGATCTGGTCGAGTTCGCCCTCCAGAAATTGCAGCTGCTCGACGGCGTCGTTGGCATCACTGAATACAGCAGCGCCCAACAGGGCGGCGAATGGCACAGCCGATGTGCCACGATTGACCGGCTGGCCTGGCATTCCCTTTTTGACAACAGGCGTTGGTTGGCGCAGCAGCCGGCGTGCCGCAAGACACACCTGCCCCTGCCGGATAGGACGGGCTGCGTAGGTTCGCAACACGACGGCGGCGATACCGTTGGGCACCGCTGTCGCATCGTGAACCCGCAGCGTCAATGGTTCGGGCTCAACACCACCGGCTGCGGCACTGCCGGCCAACACCAGCGTGGCAAGCAATGTCCAAAATATCGTTGCGGCTGATATTTTCATCGGGTCCCTCCGGACACGCGAAATTCGGTTCTCCGTGATCTGGCCACTGCATCACCCTGGGCACTGAATGCCTCTACTTGCCAGTAATAGACCACGTGACGCTGGACCAGTTCATCTGGCACGCCTACACTGTCGACATCGCCACTGGTTTCGGTCTGCCACAGAATCTCACCATCGACTCCATACATGGCGAGACGGTAAGCTTGTGCCTCCGGATGATGACGCCATTCCAGCTGCCGCGGAAAATAGTCGAGTTCACCGGCCGGTTGTACGATGGATACATCCGCTCCACGGTAGACACCTGTGTCGGGAGGCAGCACCGGAACTCCACCAGGCTGCAGAATTGGCAACATTGGGGCAAAGGCAATAACCAACATCGCTGCTGCCGCCACCCCCAACAATGGCTGTGCGTAACGGGGCCATCGTCGGGGAAACCGGACTACGTTTGACTCCGGGCGATGCGCCCGCTCCAGCTGGCCGACAATCCATTCCACATCTTTGTCAGTGCGATCTGAAGCACTCAGAAACTTTTGCGCCAGCGTGTATTCCGAAGCGCAGGCTTGGCAGACGCGTGAATGAGCTGCGAGCTTTTCGTGTTCCTCGGCCGGCAAATCATGGTTGATTACCGCTGCCCAGATTTCCGCTGGCGGGCATTCCGAATCTACCGGATAGGCTGCCGGCATATGGTCAGCAATAATTTTGTTCATTCGTTCCTCGTCCATCGTCTTGGCCTCACGCTTCAAACTGTCTGTCGAGCCACGGACCCAGGTGGCGGCGCAATTTGCGCATGCCACCGACCAAAAGCGCCTTGGAGCCGGATTTGTTTGTCAAGCCCAGCATGTTGGTAATCGCGGGCAGAGTCATGCCGTCGACATAGTGCAGGTACACAACCTGTGCCTCCATTGGATTCAGCTTCTCCTTCATTACGTCTCTGATACGTTCGCCAACGACGTTGCTGGTTAGCAGTTCCGGCGCCGTTGCAGCCGTATCGGCCGGCTCTGGAACCCTGTCCTCATCGACTCGCCTGCGACGATGCCGCATTTCCGACTTCATTCGATTCAATGCCGTGCGTCGGGTAACTGTGTAGAGCCAGGTCGTAAATCGGCTCTCCAGCCGGAAACTGTCAAGCTGCTTGTGGACCCGTTCGACAACATCCTGTGCCATGTCGGCGGCATCGTCCCGGTTCCCACAGAGTCTCAGGCACCATTGCGCGACCCGCGGATACACCCGGGTGAACAACTCGTTCCGGCACGCCTGGGATTCGGCGGGGTCGGCCTCCCGCAGCCGTCGTATCAGGGCCTCGTCATCCAGATTCTTGTATCGGCTCATGTGATCGTTCCCATGCTCGATACATGTGACAACCGTTCATATTCCAGTGGAACAGGAATATTAAGGGCTGACCGGGCGGCCTTGCCATAAGTATGTTCCACCAACGCAGACCTGGCTGTCCCATTGGGCATAAACCGGGCCGCCAGGCCCCCAGGAGGATGGATTATGAAAAATAGAGCACCTTACATCGCCGCGATATTTTTTTGGGCCGGTTCGGCCATCGCGGCGGATTTCTGCGTCGACAACGCCGCGTTGCTGGCGCAATCGCTCGATATCGCTGACAACAACGGCCAGAGCGATGTAGTCCGCTTAGTTGAGGGTGTCTATACCGGCAATTTCGACTACAACGCCAATGCTGCAGAGACCGGCGATTTGCGTATCGAGGGCGGTTACACACCCGGTTGTGCCGACCGCGTCATCGACGCGGCCAATACGGTGCTGGCCGGCAATGGCGGCCGGTCCCTTAACCTCAACGGCAACGACAACAGTGGTCTCATCGTCGAGGGCATCACGGTGCGTGACGGCCAGTCGGCACTTGGTGGCGCCGGAGTCGATATCGGACGCTGGACAACTGTGCTCGTATCAAAAAACATCTTTTCCGCAAACCAAACTTCCAGCGGAGCAGACGGTTCCGGTGGCCTGAACATCGATCGCAGCGTGACGGTCGAAGTAATCAACAACGATTTTATCGGCAATACCGGTGGCAAAGGCGGCGGTCTCAGTATGTCCGACCCGGTGCTGGCAACGGTCGATGCGAACCTGTTTCTCGACAATACTGCCGAACAAAACGGCGGCGCCATTGATGCCGACTCCGCAGGACGATTTGTCATTACCAACAACGTCATCGCCCGAAACAATGCTGCCGAGGATGCTGCCGGCATCGGTCTGAGCCTGTTTGTCGATGGCACCGCGGGATCGGCCGATCTCACGAATAACACCATTACCGGAAATACGGCTGGTCAGGAAGGCGGCGGTATCGATTTGAAAATGACCGGTGACGCTACATCGGTCGCTTTGTACAATAACATTGTCTTTGCAAACGCCGCCGGGCTGCTGGCTCGCGACTTGCACCTGGACAATGACGATGAACAAAATGGCGTCCCATCGTCAGTCGAAATGTTCAATAACGATTTTGATCAAACTGGACTGGGCCTGTTTGTGGCCATCCCCTTTGCGGTTGATGCCAGTAACCTGAACAATGTCGACCCGCTCTTCGTCAATCCCGGGGCAGATGACTACGACTTACAGGCCGCATCGGCACTGATAGATGCGGGATCGGCTATTGCACCGGAACTACCGGCTGCCGATTATCACGGGGCGGCTCGTATCGTGGGTGTGGCGCCGGATATCGGTGCGCCCGAATTCGCGCAGGTTGACGGGGACGGTGACGGAATCGCCGACACCAATGACAATTGCACCTTGATTCACAATCCAAACCAGGTGGACACTGACAATGACGGTTTCGGTAACCGCTGCGACGCCGATCTCACCAACAACGGTCTAGTTGATTTCTTGGATGTTGCTGAAATCAAGATGGCGTTTCTGACAACACCGGTAAGCCCGAACTGGAACCCGCACGCGGATTTCAATCTCGATGACCGCATCGACTTTCTCGATGTCGGGATCATGAAGGACATGTTTCTGCTGGCTCCCGGGCCAAGCGGTCTGGTCCCGTAAATCTCGTACGCAGCCACCAGCGTCGTCCTGCGGCGGTGGTGGCTGCCCCGCTACGACCGATAGCGGCGCATTACCAGGTTCGCCAGCAAACCGGTCCAGCCGGTCTGGTGAGCGGCACCGAGACCACGACCCGTGTCAGCGTGGAAATACTCATAGAACAGACACAGGTCTTTCCAGTGCGGGTCGTCCTGGAACGGGCTGTCGCCGCGCAAAGCCGGTATGCGGCCGGCGTCATTGCGCCGGTATAGATCCACGACGCGGTCGGCGATCAGATCGGCAACTCCCTTCAGCGTCAGGCTGCGCCCCGGTTCGCCCGGCATCGCAACAGTAAAATCGGCGCCGAGATAACGGTGATACCGCTCCAACGCCAGTATCAACGAATAGTTGGTGGGCAGCCACACCGGTCCACGCCAGTTTGAATTACCGCCGTACATCGGGCTATTGGCTTCTCCGGGAACATAGTCGATGTACACTTTGCCAATACCGGGAATATCGCCAACGGGGTTGTCACCGGCATGGACCCGGCTGAGACTGCGAATTCCAAACGGCGACAAAAACTGCTTTTCATCCAGCACACGCTCCAGCACGCGGCTCAGCATTTTCCGATTGACCAGTGCCAACAGATGCTCGCCACGATTGTTATCGGTGTCCGGGCATTCTGTGACAAAGTGCCCGTGCACCTTGCCACCGCGATGTGCCCGTAGCATGTCCCGAAAACGCGGTGCTGCTTCCAACAATCCCGGGCCAATTACTTCACAGGCAAACAACGGTACCAATCCGACCCACGAGAAAACATCGATTGGGTGCTCCGAGCCCCCCGGCCCGACTACAACGTCCTTGAAGAAGCCATCGGTGTCATCCCACAACGACAGGCCGACGTGATCGTAACCGGATATGGACTCGGCGATGGCCAGGAATTGCTCATAGCACTGCATTGCTATCGATTGATAATCCGGCTGCACCGCTGCTATTTCGAGGGCTATTACCGTCATATTGAGCGCGTACATGGCCATCCATCCGGTGGCATCAGCCTGCACCAGGCGGTACCCCCTGGGTAGTGGCGTATGGGAACGATCGAAGACCGAAATATTATCCAGCCCGAGAAAACCGCCGTCGAACAGGTTCTGCCCGTCAACATCCTTGCGGTTCAGCCACCACGCGTAATTGAGTAACAGCTTATGAAACGCGCGTCGCAAGAACGAATAGTCGCCGACGCCGTTGCGATTGCGATCGGTGCGAAACAAACGAAGCGCAAACCCGGCATGCACCGGCGGATTTACATCACTGAAGTTCCACTCGTAGGCCGGTATCGCACCGGTCGGATGCAAATAGCGTTCATTGAGTAACAGCTCGAGCTGTTGCTTGGCAAAGCTCGAATCGATCAGCGCCAGGGGCGCGCACTGGTAGGCGAGATCCCAGGCTGCGAACCAGGGGTATTCCCATGCATCCGGCATGCTGATGATGTCGCCTGCCCGCATGTGCCGCCACTCGCGGTTGCGACCACCCTTGCGTTGCTTTGGCGGGGCGAGCCGATCGCCCTCCAGCCATTGATCGACATCGTAGTGGTAATACTGTTTGCTCCAGATCATTCCCGCCAGTACCTGGCGCATGATCCGGTGATCTTCTGTGCTCGCCCTGGGCTGCAACTCGTCGTAATAGACGTCGGCCTCGCCGCGTCTGCGCGCCAGCGTGCGTTCCATGCCGGCAAAGAGTTCGTCAGATTGCGCCTTGCCAAGATACAGGTCGAAATGGTGGGTCTCTCCGGGCTGTGCTTCGATCAGGCGCGCCGCGGCAAAGCGTGTACCCGCACCGTCGGCGCGTAATGCTCCCTCCTCGCCATTGACGAGGAAGCGGTTAAAGGCATCTTTTGTATAGCGTGGCCCGCTTTCGCCCCATAACAAGTCGGCGTTGGTTTCGTTATCGGTAAACAACAGTTGTGCTTTTTGTCTGCCGGCTAACCTGTAACCGTCAAGAGCCGCGTCGGAGACTTCGACTGTCCAGGCCACTTCGTCGCCGACCGCACTGCCTTGCCGGATTACCGATGTGGGCCGTTGACCGGACCAGGACCACGTATTTCTGAACCACAACATTGGCAGCAAGTGCAGCCGCGACGGCAGCGGCCCGCGATTGGTTGCCGCAATTCGTATGAACATCTGCTCCGCGTCGACCTTGGCATAGCTGACCTGTACGTCCCAATAGCCTTTTTCAAAAGTGCCCGTGTCGAGTAATCCATACGGGCGTTCGCTGCGCTCTAGTCCCGCATTGCGTTGAATCAGTTGATAGTACGGATACGGGCTCTGCGGATACTTGTACAGATAGCGCATCCAGCTGTGTGTCGGTGTAGCGTCAAGATAAAAGTAGTACTCCTTGACCTCCTCGCCACGGTTACCCTGCGAATTGGTTAAACCGAATGCACGTTCCTTAATCAGCGAATCGCGTTCATTCCACAAGGCCAGCGAGAAACACAGCCGCTGCTCGCTGTCGCTGATAGCGCCCAGT
>JAOTXR010000428.1 GCA_029862285.1 Gammaproteobacteria bacterium | reverse complement strand
TGAGGATCAGTTTGATAGTGACGATCAGTTTGTCGATACGCAGATGAGAAAATTTGGTGAGAGACAGGCATGGCAGCTCGACGCTGAGCTCCGGCGTGATTCCACCCGGTCGGAAGTCGAAGAGTTGGGTGGCATCGTCGCCGCGACCCGCGTGGAGCGCCGCTCTTTGCGGCCGACCTGGACCCGTGTGTTCAATGAAAAGAACTCATTGCTGGTTGGCGGCAATTGGAGCGATGCGGAGTACGATTCAGCGAGATTCAGCGACTACGAACAGTACGGTTTTGACGCCACCTGGGTACGGCAGCTTGGCGAGCGGCTGAGTCTGCAAACCGGGGTGTATAACTCTCGTTTCCAGAGTGATGCAAGTACCGAGAGTCGCGGAACCGAATCGGATACAATCGGTTTGAGACTCACCCTCGTTCGAGAATTCAATGAGCAACTGAGCGGATCCTTATCCCTCGGGGCACGCCGCGTCGAGACCCCTTTCCTGGCGCCGCCGTCGTTTTTCTGCCTGTTATTTGGCATTGGTTGCCCGGTTCCGGTGGTGCTCGAGTCCAGCGGATTTACCACCGAGGCTGGTCTGGGCTACCAGGGTGAAACCTGGAATGGTTCGTTGTCGGTGAGTCGTTCGTTGAATCCGGACGCACTGTCGGGGCAGCTGCTCGAGTCCGACAGAATCTCGGCCAAATATTCGCGGCAACTTCGCCCGAGTGTCTTTTTTGACTTCGCCGTGGAGTTCTACTCCGATCAGTCGCTCGAAAGCTTTAGTGAATTTGACCGTGATCGCTATTTCTTAACTCCGGCTATCCGGTGGCAGTTTGCGGAGCGGTGGTCGTACACCACGACCGTCAGACACCGTATGCGCGAAACGTTCAGAAACGCACGGTATTCTGAAGGCGAAGCGACTGCAATTTTCTTCAAAGTGCGTTATTCGCACCCACGCGCTCGCTGGTAGCGCAAAGACCAGCCTGACTGAGGTGTAATGTGGAAGCTAACGAATACGGCCTAAGAGACTATGTTGCGGTACTGAGACGCCGCAAAAACCTTTTGCTGTTGACCTTTCTGGGTCTGATGGTGCTATCGATCCTGGTGGCCTTCCTGTGGCCGCCGACTTACCGGTCGACCGCGACCATTCTCATTCGGGATCAGGAAATTCCACGTGACCTGGTACCTTCGACCATTACCAGTTTCGCCGACCAACGGCTCATGGAAATACAGGCGCGGGTGGTGACTTCGGCCAACATGGCCCGACTGATCGATGACTTCAATCTCTACCCGGAGGAACGCAAGCGTCTGCCGATGACAGAGATAGTCGAGGATATGCGCGCCGATTACTCGCTGGATCTGGTCAGTGCCGATGTGATCGATCCGCGTACCGGACGGCCAACCCAGGCGACGATTCTATTCACCGTGTCCTTTGACTACGAGAGCCCGGCGATTGCGCAGCAGGTCGCCAACCGCCTGGTCAATTTGTACCTCAATGAGAATTTGCGTGACCGCACCGAGCGGGCCCAGGAGACTACCAGCTTTCTTTCCGAGCAGAGTGACAAACTCGATCGGGAAATCGATCAGCACGAAGCCCGACTGGCTCGTTTCAAAGAGCAAAACGGTGGTGCGCTACCGGAGCTGATGTCGCTTAACCTGCAGATGATGGATCGCACCGAAAGTGAAATGCGTGAAATCGAGCGCAAGTTGCAAGCGCTCGGCGAGCGCGACATCTTCATCGAAGCACAACTGGCCACGCAGTCGCCGGACGGGCCGTTGCAGACGCAGCAGGGTACGGTCCTGCCACCAAACGAGCAGCTCAGAGCGCTACAGTCCCAGTACACGAGATTGTCGGCAACCTATGGCGCGAATCATCCGGACGTGGTTGTGGTACGTCGCCAGATTCAGGCATTGGAAGGGGAGGTCGGCGACATCGATTTGGCTTCCCTGGAATCCGAGGCACAGAGCGTTTATGTCGAGCTGAGCCAGACCAAGGAGCGATATGGCGCCAGTCATCCCGACGTGCTGCGACTGGAGCGACAGTACGAACGGCTCGTGGCCGAACGCGATGCGGCGCTGGCGGCCGCCGCAAACGCCGTAGACAGCCCGTGGAGCGATGACGAAAACGGCCCGACCAACCCTGCATATATCACGCTGCAGACTCAGCTGGCTGCGTCGGAAGCCGAAGCGCAGTCGCTGCGGGCACGCCACACACAACTGGAA
>JAOTXR010000427.1 GCA_029862285.1 Gammaproteobacteria bacterium | reverse complement strand
CATTACAAGGGTTGCTGGGACGATGGTTGCGGTGCCTATGCCAATTTCCTGGTCATTCTCCACGACGACAGCACGACCGGTGAGTACTACCACTTGAAAAAAGACGGCGCCCTGGTGGCAGAAGGGGATCGTGTCGAGGCGGGACAATTGATCGCGTTGTCGGGCAACACCGGGCATACCACGATGCCACACCTGCATTTCGGCGTTTATCGTGCGGCAAGCTGGGGAGCGACGGAGTCTGTCCCGGTGCGGTTCAACAGCAGTAACGGCGTGGTTACCACGCCACGCCGCGGCCGCGGCTACCTGGCCAGGTAACCACAAATGCGCGCGGAGCGCGTCTGCTCCAACCGCCGTCGTGGAATAAGTTAACTTGGTAGCGAGGGTTGGTGAAAAACGGGAATTGTGTCACTCCATCACGGGGTCTGGTGCGGATAATTGGCCTATCCTGGAGTGACCCTGATAATGCACGAATTCGCAGAAGAATACGTCGCGAATCTGAAGCCACGTGACGAGCGTTATGACACCCGTTTGGGCGACGATTTTTATGTCGCGACGTTTCCTAATGGCATTAAAACCTGGATCTATCTGTACATCGTAAATGACTTCACTCGTCGTCAGACGCTGGGCATCTACCCCGAGATGCCGCTGGAGCAGGCTCTCGAGTCGCTTTATGCGGCACGCCGCACACGTGCCGTGGAAGCCGAGCTCGCGGAGCAGGGATTGGATGGCAGCCAGCTTCGTGAAACGGAAGACAGCCCGGTCAATCTGAGAACAACGAAGCCAAAAAAGAAGCTGGCACTGCCGGTCCCTGATAAGAAGTTTCTCGCCGGTGCTCTCACTGGCGTAGCTGCCTGTTTCTCTGTTGCAGCAGTTGCCTGGATGATGCTGGTCCGGTCACCTGAAGGCGAAGTACCGGTATTGGCTGCGGTAGCAGACCCCGTGCCACCGTCCATCACACCGATTGCACAATCGGCGCCACGACCGGTGGCAGTGACAACAACGGTTCAACAACAGTTGCCGCAGTCACAACCGCAACCGGCAGCTGTTGCCAAACCCACGCTCGCGGGTGCCGAAGAGAACCAAGAGCAAGCCGGGCTCGGTGCATCGCAGCAGGCATTGATGCGCCTGCAGCAGGACCTGGCCGGCACACTGGCCTGGGCGCAGCTGACCAGCAATGTCAAAAATGGCGAACCAACCGATCGGCTCGGCTGGATCGTCGAACTTCAGAATCAACCCCGACGAGTCTTTTATTTTGTGCGGTTACGCGGCATGGCGGGAAATACGGTTACCTATCAGTGGAAGCACGAAGGCCGGCTATTGAAAGAGGACACAGTGAGGGTCGGGGATGGTTGGCACTCGCCGGCGTACTCCGGTATCACGATCACAGTGGAGCGGCTGGGGCGCTGGGATGTGGAAGTCTTCGGACCCGACGGAGAAAGTCTGGGATCGGAACAGTTCGAAGCAAGGATATTTGACGCAGCACTGCTTAGTCTGCGCTGACAAACACGCCGTGCGCGGGCACACTACGCGGCTATGACCCGTTTCGACGCAATCTCCATCGATCTCGACGACACGCTGTGGCCGATAGCGCCGGTGATCGAGCGCGCCGAGAGAGCGCTGCATGAATGGCTGATGGACAACTGTCCGCGCATCGCGCTCAATGGTGCCGGTCATCTGGGCACCATCCGCAAGAGAATTCTGCGTCGCTATCCCGAGCGTACGCATGATTTTGCTTTCCTGCGCAAGGCGGGTTTGCAATTGTTGCTGGAGCAAGCAGGCTACGACGTGGAACTCGTCGAGACTGCCTATCGTGTTTTCTTCGAGGCGCGCAATGAAGTCGAAGTCTACGCGGACGTGATTCCGGCGTTGGAAAGTCTCAGCGAACGGTTCGTATTGTTGGCCGTTACCAACGGCAACGCGGACCTGGATCGCATTGGACTCGCTGAATTGTTCGATCATCATGTCCGTGCAGCAGATGTCGGCGCGGCAAAACCTGATGCAGAGATCTTTGTGGCAGCGGCCAGGGCGGCCGGAGTGGCGCCGGAACGGGTATTACACGTCGGCGATGCACCGCTGGAGGATATTGACGGTGCACATCGGGCGGGAATGCAGGCAGTCTGGCTGAATCGTTTTGGCCGCAGTTGGCCGGACGAACACGAACCACCGATGGCGGAAATCCAGGGGTTGCACGAGTTGCATTCCCTGGTGGT
>JAOTXR010000072.1 GCA_029862285.1 Gammaproteobacteria bacterium | reverse complement strand
GCCGATGCCTTTGCAACCGCGCTGCTGGTGCTGGGACCGAATGCCGGCGCCGAGCTGGCAGCACGCGAAAATCTCGCGGCCATGTTTATCGCTCGCACAAAGAATGGTTTCGACATCACCGCCAGCCCGGCGATGCAATGCTATCTGGAGCACACGACCTGCGAATGAATCGCCGCCTGTGCGCGCATCGGCGCTGGATACTGGTTTCGACTGCCATTGCGATTCCGGCACTTAGCTCTGGTACCGGGTCTCAAGTGGAAAATCATGTCGCCCTGCTTTAGCATCTCCGGTACACAAAACATCAAAAAGCAAGTCTTTTTTTGGGGGAGAATAAGATGAAACGCTTCGCAATCACGGCAGCTTTGCTGTCCGTCATGGCATTACCGGCCGTCACCAACGCAACCAATATCATTGGCTTCGACCTGGTCGGTAGCGGCAGCCAGAACCTGATCAGCTACAGCAACGAAGTGACCGACGCGGGCGGCTACAGCAGTGCCGGCGACGGCTTCGGGATTTACCAGCGTGGTGTTTCTGCGTCGATTCCGTTTGCCTTATTGGACGATTCGCTCTCAATTTTTCCGGGCGATACTTTGGGGATCATAGATGAGAACAACACCGGGCGCTTTTTTGGCGTCACCGATACTATAAACGGTGATATCTTCCCCGACACCGTCAGCGCGAGCTGGGTGTTCGACATCAGCGGCTTTAACAACTTGTCGGTATCGCTGGACATAGGTGCCATGGGGGATTTCGAAGATGCAGTGGGCTTTGGTGAGGAAGATTTCTTCGACCTGAGCTATTCGATCGACGGTGGCCCGCTGATGTCGCTGTTCCGCAGTTTTGTCGACGAGGACGGCTCGCTGACTTACACGTTGTCCGATGGCGATATGTTCACACTGGATGACCCGATGACACTCGACGGCGTGATCCTGAGCAATATGCTGCAGACTTTCAGCGCTGACATCCTGGGATCCGGCTCGGAGCTGACGCTGACGCTGGCCGCACAGGGAAACGGCGGGAGCGAAGCCACCATGGTGTTTCAGAACCTGATCGTCAGGGCACCGGAACCGGCTATGCTGGCACTGCTAACACTCGGCCTGCTTGGCATAAGCGCGACCCGACGCAAGCGGCCCGTCTGAAACCACGTAAAAAAATTCATAGCTGGAGCGTGACATGATCGAGTTACGTCGTACTGCTGCAGGCTCTGTTTTTGTCGGAGTCCTTGTTTCAGTCGCGGGCCTGGCGCAGGCAGATCTGCGTTTCACCGAGTATGTCGAGGGCAGCAGCAACAACAAGGCGCTGGAAATCTACAACGATACCGGCGCACCGGTAAATCTGACCGGTTATGAAGTTCGCATGTACTTCAACGGCGGTACGACGGCGGGTAACACGATTGCCCTGAGTGGCACCGTCGCAAACGACGACGTGTTCGTACTGGCCAATGCCTCTGCCGACTCGGCGATTCTCGTGGTCGCCGATCAGACCGATGCCAACGCCTGGTACAACGGCGACGATGCCGTGGAACTTGCCCTCAGCGGTGGCGCTACGATCGATGTCATCGGCCAGATCGGTGTGGATCCCGGCAGCGAATGGGGCGCCGGTCTGGTCAGCACCCAGGACAACACGCTGCGGCGCAAGGAAACCATCACGACTGGCGATGCCAATGGCAGCGATGCCTTCGATCCGGCAATCGAGTGGGACGGCTTCGATCAAAACACTTTCAACGGACTCGGTTTGTACCCCGGCACCATGTCGACCGATCCCATTCCGGTAGCGATACCAGCGATACAGGGTGCCAGCCACATGTCGCCGGTTGCAGGCATACCGGTAATAACGACTGGCGTAGTTACTGCCGTGAATGCATTCGGTTTCTATATGCAGGACCCGGCCGGAGACGGTGACGACGATACGTCGGACGGTCTGTTCATATTTACCAGTACGCCACCGACCGTTGCGGTAGGCGACGATGTCGAAGTCACCGGCTCGGTCACCGAGTTCACCCCCGGTGGCGTGGGCACCGGTAACCTGTCCATCACCGAGATCGCATCTCCTGATAGTGTCGTGATCAACAGCAGTGGCAATGCCCTGCCCGCTCCCGTCATCATCGGCAGCAGCGGTCGTCTTCCACCGACAGAGATTATAGATAACGACAACTTTGCGTTATTCGATCCTGCCGAAGACGGCATCGATTTCTATGAAACCGTCGAAGGCATGAGGGTCACTGTCGAGGACGCGGTTGCTGTCAGCCCGACCAACCGCTTTGGCGAGATCTTCGTACTTACAAACGACGGGGTGCACGCCACCAATCGCAACAGCCGAGGTGGGATCACCCAAACTGAAAGTGATTTCAACCCGGAACGCATACAGGTGCAGCTCGACAACGACTTGGTACCGGGTTTCTCTGCCGACGCAACGGTTGGCGACTCACTGGGCAATGTCACCGGTGTGGTCAGCTACGGTTTCGGCAATTTCGAGGTCAGGATTACACAAGCGTTTACCCTCACCCCGGGAGGATTAACCCCCGAAATAACGACCGCAACGGGAAGTGCCACCCAAGTCACGGTTGCAACGATGAATGTGCTGAACCTGGAAGCGAATGCGGCTGACGGTGACGACGATCTGGGTAGCGGGCGTTTTGCTGCACTCGCCGCAGAAATAGCGACCAACCTTGCCGGTCCCGATATCCTCGCGCTACAGGAGATCCAGGACAACGACGGCTCCGTTGATTCCGGTGTGGTCGATGCCAGTGTGAGTTACCAGACCCTGATCGATGCCATTACCACAGCAGGTGGACCGGCCTATGACTTTGTCGACATTCCGCCGGTCAACAACCAGGACGGTGGTCAGCCCGGTGGCAATATCCGTAACGGCTACCTCTATCAACCGGCCAGAGTCGATCTGATTACGTGTGCGCGCGTGCTCGATCCGGATCTGGGTGACGGCGATGCGTTTGCCAACAGCCGCAAGCCGCTGTATTGCGAGTTCGATTTCAATGGCACCCGCCTGCATCTGATCAATGTGCACTTCACCTCCAAAGGCGGTGGTAGCCCGATCTTCGGTGCAATCCAGCCGCCGATTAACGGTGGCGTCGAAAGACGCGAGGACCAGGCCGGCGTCGTCAACGGCTATGTCGACGATTTGCTGGCCAACGGCGACGATAAGGTGATAGTGCTGGGCGACGTCAATGAATGGTCGTATGAAACGCCAATGGAGATTCTAACCGGGTCACCGGCATTCGTGCTGAACAACCTGACCCAGACCCTGCCTGCCGTCGAAGGCTATACCTTTATTTTTGAGGGCAATTCATCACCGCTGGAACACATACTCGTCAGCAATTCCCTGACCGGCACTGCCTACGACATCGTGCATACAGACATCGAGTTTCCCAACCCGGCCACTGATCATGACCCCAGCATAATGCGCTTCAATTTTACGGTGGATAACGACGGAGATGGCGTAAACGATAATACGGACAATTGCACTTTGATTGCCAATGCGGACCAGCGTGATACCGACGGCGACGGTATCGGCAATAGGTGCGATCCGGACGTCGCGGCACCAAACGACTGTTTTGTCAGTTTCCCGGACGTCGCTGTCTACAAGACAAACTTTTTGCTCAGCGGCGATCTCGACACTGACAACGACGGTGATGGTTTTACGGGTTTCCTCGACCTGGCCATTGCCAAGGCCTTCTTCCTGGCGGCACCGGGACCGAGCGCTACTGGCTGCAACTAGAAAGAAAAACTGTGCCGGATCCGATGGATCCGGCACACAGTTGCGACAGGCTCTACCCAGCCAATTGTAAACAAAGCAGTCCGGGCGGCCGCTCGTATTGAGGCACCGCTACATTTGTTTCATCATGGATAGCGATTGGACTTACATTGGAGGTGAGGCATGTCACGTTTTAGCGATACATGGTCAAAGAACTTCGAGACCGAGAGCGACCGCCAGTCGGAAAAATCGGAATCCTTCAGTAAATACGATTCCTCATTGCAGGACGAGCCCAAAACGGTTGGCGAAATTGTCTCGCGTAATCTCACCAGGCAACCCGAAGACATCGCCGTAGCCGCCTATTTCAAGGCCGAGAAACGTGGCTTCGAACCCGGCCACGAAGTGGAAGACTGGCTGGAAGCAGAAGCCGAGTTAAGCGACGAGAGCGAAGAATAAGACACTGGCGGTGGCCGTTAAGCCACCGCCATTACCACCGTTGTCGCAGCGATAGATCGATTCGCTGCCGGCGGGGAGAACCGTCTGTCCCATTAACAAAATAGTGTATAAAAGGGACTGACGTTGGCCATACGTGACGTTGAGCTGTAAAAGCGTCATGAACGAGATTAGATTAATTTATTTCCGCCTGTTGATCGCGACGATGCTGGGCCTGCTTGCGGCTTGCTCCTATGCGCCCAGGAAGGAAATGCCAGCCCACCCAATGTACATCAAGGCCGGAATCGAATCGGGCGATACGGTTGAGATCACAACCACGGACGGCCAATTTTATGAATTTGTCGTAACCGACGTGGAGGAAGGCGCTCTTGCTGGCGACAACGTGCGAATCGCTTTTATCGATATTGAAAAACTCGCGAAACGCTCCTGGCAGGAGCCGCAACACCCGTGCGGCGCCGGTATTCCGGTTGGATGTTCGATGCCCGCGGTACTCAATGCGATAGATAATCAGGTCACGCAGCGGTTTCATGCCGAGTGCGTCCGGCATGACTATTGCTATCGGCATGGCTATGCGACTTATGGCATCGACCGGGAGACCTGTGACGAACAGTTTTACGACGACATGAAAACACGATGCGCGCCGCCCGGCGTGCTCGGGATCCTAAATCCCGGCGGCCTGATGGAACGAGCGCAATGCCTGACCCTGGCGGAATCCATGTATCGTGCTGTTCGACGCTACGGTGAGCCGGCTTTTCTTACGTCTGCCAGCACGAATTGTCCTTACGACGAACCTATGTAGCAGTTGCTCAACGTGGCCGCACCAGGTGCTTTGCCGGTATCTGCACGTTCCATTCCTGCTCGAGTATCTGCCAATAAGTCCATGGGCGCATCGCCAACATGAGACCGACATTGCGTTTTTTCTCCGGCGCTACGTTCAGATCCAGATCGGCCAGGTCGTCGAACTCTCTGGACAACCGTTCCAGTCTTCTCGCCAGCACACTCATCGAAGCTTGCGAAAGCTCGGCCGTCTCGAAGCGAAAATACTCGTCCGCGGCGGTAAACCTGTATCCGACAAAGTCCTGCTTGACCTGTAGCTCGTAGAGCTTGCGGATCGGCCCGTCCACCCGCCATGCGATACGCCTGCTGGTCAGCACGCGAACACGATTTCCTGGACCCAGGTCGATCAGACGCAACTTATCCAACCGGGCCAGCACCCGCGTGTGCTCGGTTGCGCTCAACTTGAGCTGCCGTGCGATCCGGGCCGGTTTCCATCCAGTCAGGAGCAAATAGAAATACGCCAGCAGTGATGAGTCTCTGGCCAGCGCCTTTTCCTGATCCAGGTCCAGTGAAGTCGTATCGTCCTCATCACCCAATCGCGTCATCCGGGTCAGGTCGTACAGTGTCATGTCGAGAAAACGGCAGGTTTCCTCGAGACGTCGTACAGAAAACGTCTGCTCCGAAAACAGGCGCTTCACGCTGGCTTCGCTAAGCCCCAGGGCAACGGCAAGATCGGCGTATGTGAGTCCCCGTGCGCGCAGGACCCGCTTCAGTGCTTTCAGTACTTCGGTCGTCTGGCTCATGATTGTCCCGGGTATTTCGACCTTGGGTATTGTAAATCAATACTAGTCAAATAGGTATTGTTTTCCGGGCCTCAAGGGTGATCTAGTCAAGTCGTGGCGATCCGGTATCGCCGATTCACCAGGCGACTTTACGAGGAGAATCATATGAGAAGTCAGCTGCTCGTTATCACGGCCAGTGTGCTGGTTGCGGCCTGCGCTACGGCACCGGAGCACCGTGCTGCGGTCCGGGACGACTCCGCGGATCGGCTTACGGTGGGCACCGTGCAAAAAGAAATTTATCTCGGCATGAGCGCCACCGAAGTTGCCGAGGTGCTCGGATCGCCGAACATCGTCTCCACCGATCCAGATCGTAACGAAAACTGGATTTACGACAGGTTTGCCACCGATGTCGTCTACTCAAGCAGTCGCGGTGGCGTCCTCGGACTGATACTGGGTGGCGGCGCGGATGTCGGTGTCGGCGGTATCGGTGTGAGTACGCAGTCGGCTGGTGCCGACTCACGTTCGCAACGCACTCTGACTGTTGTCATCAAGTTCGACGAGAACCAGCGTGTACGCGACTTTGCCTATCACACAGCACGCTTCTAGGACTCACGATAATGCGTACGAGTATTAGTCTTGGCTATCTCATCGTATTTACGATAGGTCTTGGCGGCTGCGCGACAGCCCCGACACTCGACGCATCTGAATTGACCGTCGATACGCTGGAACGACGGCAGCTCCAGACCCGTCGCTTCGACGGTATTTCCGAAAACCAGATACTCGCCGCATCCGCCGGCGTATTACAGGACCTTGGTTTCAATCTCGATGAGAGCGAAACAAAACTGGGAATCATCGTCGCATCGAAACAGCGAACTGCCCGGGAACCCACCCAAATAGCCACCAGTATCCTGCTGCGATTGTTCCTTGGTATCGACACTGAGGTAGACGACCGCCAGCGTATCCGGGTAGCGCTGGTGAGTCGGCCGGCCGGGGAAACCGATACCGAATCGTTTCAGGTACGGGTGACATTTCAACGGGTGGTTTGGAAGACAAACGGCGACGTCAGCAGGACTGAAGCCATCGATGAGCCAGAATTGTATCAACAGTTCTTCGAGCAACTGTCGAAAAGCGTCTTTCTGGAGGCACAACAGATATGAAACAGCCGTACATACTATTGGTACCCGCTTTGTTGTTCCTGGGGTTGGCCAGCGGGTGCGAAACGATGTCGCACAGACAAGTAACGGATGCACGCAGTGCGGTTGAACTACGCAGCTTTCAGACCCGGGCTTTCGACACCACCGATTCTCTGAAAACACTGCGATCGGTAATCGCGACTTTGCAGGATCTCAGCTTCGTGATCGATGAGGCAGATGCGACGCTTGGCTCGGTCAGTGCAACCAAACTCGACGGCTATGAGATGCGGTTTACCGTCACGGTGCGGCCCCGCGGGCAAAGCCAGCTATTGGTTCGCACCAATGCTCAACTCGGGCTGAAAGCCATAGAGGATCCGCAGCTATACCAGGCGTTTTTCGCCTCGCTGGAAAAGTCGATGTTTCTGGCCGCGCATGCTATCGACTAATCGTGAACATTCAATAGCACACAGCGCATCGTTCCTCAGAGAGTAGACAATCACTCGCGACCAAAGAACGGCTGGTTGGTCCAACGCACGCCGTAAGGCGCCATGAGCTTGTTCATGGGGTAGACCTCGAGCGCCGCCTGGCCCTGCGGGCTGTCAGGCAGCCCATGGTCACCATTTGCAACCCACGACCAGCCAAGTCCGGCCGCCAGCAAGCCACCGCCATCGTCAACAAACTTCTCCACCGCGGCAATTTCCTCCGCAGTAAAATCTGCCCATGCGTTGCCGACAATTAGCACGGAGGTTTCGCTGAGTGAGTACTCGTCGGCGAGGTCTTCGACAAAATCGACATCGAACTGCCATTCAACCAGCCGGCTCAATAACTTCTCATAGGGTTGCCGATGATAGATTGGCAATGCCTCTTCATGCAGAGTACTAAACGTTACAGCGCTGCCACCGTCCCCCACGAGCCAGTACAACGCCATTTCCATAAATAATGCTTCGTCGTATTCGTCAGCATAGGCAATCAATGCCTCATGACCAAGCACCATAACTCTTCCCTTGCCATAAACCCGCCCGAGTACAAACGAGCCCTCTTCCTGTCGCACCAGGTTCCACCACGAGTCGTCGTCGTATCCCAGAACGCCACCTTGTGCATTGTCCGGCAATACATCGTTTATGCGGAAAAAGTCGCCACGTTCCATCAGGCCCAGATAAATCTCATCGCGGGTCTGGCGAGCATAAAAGGCATTGCTCGCCTGGTCGGCCGCATAACCACCGATACCGAGTACAGTCAGGACAGTCGCCGTGATCCAGCCGAGTCGTCGTCGTCGTAACCATGTCCGACGCTTGGTGCTGGCTTTAATGAACTTCTGTTCGAGTTCGTTCAGCTCATTCCATTTCTCACGCGCCAGCGGCAAACGCGGATTGTCATTCCACAGCATGCCTTTGTCACGATTGCTCTGCAGCCAGTCCCGCGCGGTGCGCCAGGT